>CAZMBY010000025.1:0-17366 GCA_964564925.1 uncultured Methanosarcinales archaeon | reverse complement strand
TATTCTTTGGAGCTATGCCTCCTGCTATGTAAACTCCGCCCAAAGCGATGCTGTCGAGTGCGAAATTCCTTGCGAACTTTGCATAAGCTTCAGCAAAAATCCTAAAAACTTCTTTGCATGTTTTGTCAGCAGTCCTGTATTTTGAAATCAGCTCTGCTTTATTTTTTGATTTGTCAATCTCATTTGTATACTTGGTTGCCGTATTTCTATCTGTTTTCCTCAAAAATAAGTAAATGTTTTCCAAACCCTGGCCGGATACAACCTGCTCGTAAGGAACACTTCTTTTTATCTCCTTGCGTTTTCTAATAAATTCAACAAGCTTCAATTCCTCTTCATTCTGTGCCGGAAAATCAGCGTGGCCCGCTTCGCAATGCAATGGAATATACGATTTCTTGCTTTCATCATAAATCAAAGTTGATTTTCCCAAACCGGTTCCTGCCCCTATCACTATAATTGGCGCTTTTGGTATTTTTTTTGCCTTTTTTATAGTCACGATATCTTTCTTTCCAAGCATATTTATTCCGTATCCAACGGCTTCAAAATCATTAAGGATAAACGCTTGCTTGAGCTTTGTCCTTTTCAAAAGCATTTTTCTGTCAACATCCCAAGGCGCATTAGTCACATATGCAAAATCCTTTTTTGGAGAAACAACGCCTGCAACAGCAAAGCATGCCTTTGTTAATCTTATAGAATACTCTTTCTCAACAAAATCTAATGCTTCCTTTACAGCCTCATGAAACCCTTTGATATCTTTGCTCCTGAATTTGAAAGAGACGATCAGCTCAGGAGATTTATTCCTGATGCCAAAAATTCCGAAACTGATCTTAGTGCCGCCTATGTCGCCGGCTAAAATGAAGCGATTGTATGGCATATCCTTCAATTCCTTATGCACTTTTTCTTGAAATTCCATCTTTCTTGCCAGCCTTATTTTTGTGTCTTTCCTTTGTTTTTATTCTTTTTGATATGAGGTTCAGCAAATAGGTAGCCAAAAATATGTGCAAGACCATTCCCATGACAAGCCCAAATCTCCACATGGCATCTGTCAATTGGAAATATGGAATGCAGCTTGTCCATGCGCAATTGACATTAAACTCCTTTCCGAAGAAGAGAAGGCTCATCGCAAACAATGCTGTTCCATGGACAATGGCGCCTTTCCACGCATTTTTTTGAAAGCCAAAACGTGCAATGCCATAAATAGAGAATAACGGGTTAAAAAGGTGCTGAATTGCTATCATTTTGAGGCTCATGGGGTAATTACTGTCAAACCAGTAATTTGTTACCCCGAGAAACTGGTGGCCTGACAGCATAAATAAGAAATCCACAACCCAGAATAACTCCGGAACAATTCCGAGCACAGTCATGTAGCTGAACAGAAACCTGCTTCCTGCCAGAAATGCAAGCCCGTTCACCAATGCCCAATGGTTTGAGAGCCAGAAAAATTCATACCACGCATTTTGTTTTATGTACAAAATGCCTGAAATGATGAAAATCGATATGGAAAAGATTCCAATTAATATGTCCAGTTTTTTTTGGGCCATTCAAATCCTTCAAACTCATTTTGGTATTAATAAGCTTTATTAATTTATGCGAAACAATGGGAATGTATGAATTATAAAAAGACGCTTGAACACCTGTATAGCCTGGAAAGCCCTGTCATAAAGCTTGGCCTGCATAGAGTAAAGGAGCTTCTCGGCAAGATAGGAAACCCTGAAAGAAATTTAAGATGTATACATGTTGCTGGCACCAATGGCAAGGGCTCTGTCTGCTCGATGATATTCTTTGCACTCAGGGAAGCGGGCTACAAAGTCGGATTGTACACAAGCCCCCACTTAAAGAGATTCAACGAGAGGATAAAGGTAAATGACAGCTTAATCACTGACAAAGAGATTGTAGAGCATTTCCTGGAAGTCAAACCTTATATCACGAACCAAAGCTTTTTTGAAATAACAACAGCCATTGCATTTCTCTATTTCAAGGAAAAAAATGTGGATTTTGCGGTTCTGGAAGTTGGTTTGGGAGGAAGGCTGGATGCTACAAATGTAGTCACTCCTCTGGTTTCTGTAGTCACCAATATAGGGATTGAGCATACTGAATTGCTTGGCAACACAGTTGAGAAAATCGCTTTTGAAAAAGCCGGAATAATCAAGAATAATGTTCCTGTAGTTACGGGCGCTGAAGGCAAAGCACTTAAAGTTATTAAGAAGATTGCAAAACAAAGATATGCACCTTTATACCTCACGAAAAAATGCAAGAGAATAAATTTCAAATATTTATATGGTCACTATCAGCAGCAAAATAAAGATATAGCATTGACGGCAATAAATGTACTGAAAAACCACAATAAAATAAAAATAAAAAAAAGCCAGATAATAAGCGGAATCAAAAAAACCAGATGGGATGGAAGATACCAATTTGTTTCCAAAAATGTTTTAATCGATTGCGCTCACAACCCTTCCGGATTTGAAGTTTTGAGAAAAGAATTAATAATAATAAGAAAAAAAAGAAAAATCAGGAATATCATCTTTGTTGCCGGGATGCAAAAAGACAAGGATATCGAAGCAATGCTGAAATCCATAAAGCCATTGATTTCTGCAGCAATCTTCACAGAATCAAACAACAGAAAGGCAGCAAACCCTAAAAGTTTGCTGACGATTTTTGATAAACTAAATAAAAACAAATCAATAGAAAGTAAAATAATCAACAATCCCAAGAAGGCATTGAACTATGCAAGAAAAATCGCAGGAAAAAATGACCTGGTTGTTGTCGCTGGCTCAATTTATATGGTTGGAGAAGTGATTTAGCTGTGCCTTGGGTAATTTCCTTCCCAAGGACGATAAGAATTGAACCTTAAGACTAATGGAAATTCTCTCACTCTTGCGTCCTGTGCGTAGGCAAATAGAAAGTTCATTATAGCATCTTTGGTGGCAGGCGAGGCTTCAATTCTCGTTATGGGAGCCCGGTCTTTTCTAGCTCTATCCATTGGCAGCATCCCTTCATGCAATAAATCTGCCATTTGTAGTGGCGTGATATACACAAAGCCTTGTGATGGATGTTCCTCTATGTAAACACGCATAATATATTGTTGCACTACCAATTTTTCTGATTGGTCTGCCGCTAAAAATCCTATCCCTTTCTTTGTTTTTTCCTTTACACCGCGCGCCCAATAACCCAACTTGCCCAAAGCAAGATTCTTATTTTTCAGGGCTGCTGGTCCCAATGGATTCACTTTTCCAGGCTTAATGGATGGCAAATGTGCCATGTTTACTACTAAACGGGAGTCTCCTCCCAAAGTTACTTCCGCATAAGCATGCGGCTCAAACTCTTGAAGTTCAAGCAATGCTTGATCAATCCCCTGAAAATAGAATAGAACCGAGGCTTTTGTTGGAGCTGCCATGTAGTGCAGTCTGCCATCTTGTCTTGTTCTTTCCAAAAGCTCATCTATGGTTGGAGGAGCCTTCATCTCTGCATAATCCAACAGGGTTGACCAGCTTCCTTCAACTCTTCCACCTTCACTAAGCATAACCAAATCCAAAAACGGATTGCGCCTTCGCATTTCCCCCACAATAAAGTCTACATAAGATTGGTTGACATTTTCACCTCTCTTAAGAATCTCCGTTAGACTTCTTTTCGCTGATTCCAGATCAGTGCCTGCAAGATGGATAATTGATCCTGCATCTCCCACTTTCTGGAATTCCGTTTGCAAGGGCATTTCTATTTGGATTCTTATGATACTTTTAAATTTTTCTTTTATCACTACTAAGGCATTACTAAAGACCTCACCAAAACCTATATAAATCACTCCGATAAACAATTGGCTGTGGTAAAATGGGTGGTGTAGACGCTGATTTGATTGGCATAAAAGGCATGGCTGACAATGCCCTGAAAGAATTTCTTAAGAAGAACGCTATTTCTCTTTCAATCTATGAGGCAAGAAAAGTCGCTGAGCTTATCGGAAGAAACCCAACGATGACAGAGCTTCACATCTTCAACATCCAGTGGAGCGAGCATTCCTCTTACAAGAGCAGCAGGAGCGTATTAAAAGCATTGCTTCCGACACAAGCTCCAAATGTGATTCTTGGGCCTGTTGAAGATTCAGGGATTGTTGAGCTTGGCTATATCGCTGGGGAAAGATATGGGATTGTTGTGAGCCATGAAAGCCATAACCATCCTTCCCAAGTTGTGCCATATGAAGGAGCTGCAACTGGCGTCGGCGGCATAATAAGGGATGTTCTTTGCATGGGAGCAAAAGTTGTCGCTTTGGCAGACCCATTGAGATTTGGAAATCCAGGCGGAAAAAACAAAAATAAGGTTAAATATATCGCCAACGAAGTCATCAATGGGATTGCAGGCTATGGCGATGCTGTAGGCATCCCTAACATCTGCGGCGATGTTTATTTCAATAGTTCGTTTGACGACAATTGTTTAGTAAACGTCGTCTGCCTTGGAGTTGTCAAGGAAAAATATATCATCCATAGCTATGCGCCAAAAAATGCGGAAGGCTATGATATTATTGTCGTCGGGAAAGCAACAGACAATTCAGGATTTGGAGGGGCAGCATTCGCTTCATTAACTCTTGATGAGAAGGACAGGGAAAGCAACCGCGGAGCTGTCCAGGTTCCGGACCCATTCCTCAAAAATGTCATAGTAAGAGCTTCTTATGCTGTGTTTGAGGAAGCGAGAAAAAGAAAAGTGCAGCTTGGCTTCAAGGACATGGGCGCAGGCGGCATAATGTGCAGCACTTCAGAGATTTGCTCTGATGCCGACTATGGCGCTGACATTGACTTAAGCAAAGTGAATGTTTCAATGAAAAACCTGCCAGGCTACATTATTGCCTGCTCTGAAACACAGGAGAGGTTCACATGGATCTGCCCAAAAAATTTCACAAGCGCCCTTTTGAAGGTATATAACGAGGATTTTGAGCTGCCGCAAATTAGCCTGGGAGCAGGAGCATTTGTTGTTGGAAAAGTCACTAGAAATCAGGACTACATTTTGAGGCATAATGGAAAAATAATATGCAATGTCCCAATCAAAGTCGTGACAAAAGGAATTAAGTATGAAAGAAATAAAAAAGTGCCAAAAAGAAATTTCAAGGAACCTAATTTGAAAGAGCCAAAAGACTACGATATGGCGCTGCTTTCCGTGTTAAAGCATCCAAATGTTGCAAGCAAGGCAAAGGCTTACAAGCATTATGACACTTCAGTCATGGGCAACCAAATAATTGAGTCAGGATTTGCGGATGCTGGCGTAATAAAAGCCGTTGAGGGCAGCAGCTTCGGGATTGCATTGAAAACGGACTGCAACCCAAGATATTGCAAAATCAACCCGTACCTTGGAGCAGTCAATGCTGTTTCTGAGTCCATGAGAAACGTCGCTGCAGTCGGAGCCGTCCCTTGTGCTTTGACAGACTGCCTTAACTATGGAAATCCTGAAAAGCCTGAGTCATTTTTTGACTTTTATGAAGGCGTAAGGGGAATTGCAGACGCTGCCAAGAACCTGCATTACAAAGGGACAAAGAACCCTGTGCCTGTAATCTCTGGCAATGTAAGCTTCTATAATGAATCTGCTTCTGGAAAATCAATTGACCCCAGCCCGATTATTGCTTGCATCGGTGTCTTGAAAGATTACAGCAAGGCAATAACAATGAAATTAAAGAAGGAAAAAACAACATTGTTTTTGGCTGGGGAAAGGAAAGACGAGCTAGGCGGTTCTGTCTATTACGAGCTTGGCAATGAAATCGGAGCAAACATCCCCAAAATTGATTTTGAAAAGGAAAAAAGCATGATTTATGCGATTACTGATGCAATAGACAGGGGATTATTGTTGTCGTGCCATGACATTTCAGATGGCGGTTTGGCAGCAACACTCTCGGAGATGATCCTTGGCGGAGATGCCGGCGGCCAAATTGGGGCAGAAATAAATCTGGATTTTTCCAGTTTAAGGAATGACAAGGCTTTATTTTCAGAAAGCTCGGGATTTGTTTTCGAAGTCGAGGACAAGAATTTGGAAGAGGTGGATAGTCTATTCAGGCGCTATAACATTAATTTGATGAAGCTGGGAAAAACAAAAGGAAAAAACCTCATTATCAAAAATAAAAATAAGGCAATAATCAACTTGCCAATCTTGAAGTTAAAGGAAGCGTGGACAACTGGATTTGTGGAGGCGCTGGAATAATTCAAGACATTTGTTTTTAAAAAGCTAATATAAAGAAAAAAACGGGTTCCAGAATCTGGTCAATGAACCCAAAGAGTTAAGTTCCGTACTCAATTAGTGAATAAGAGATAGTGATATTTAAAACTTTCGGTGTAAAGGCGGGATGGCAGAATCTGGTCAATGCGACTGGTTCAGAGCCAGTTGAGTTCCGTACTCATGTGGGTTCAAACCTTATCCGAAATGATAAGTGGTAATCCCGCTCCCGCCGCACTAAAATTTTGAGGATAAAAGATTTAACAATCCTAACAAAACTATTCGGTGATTCGAATGAGGCAAATTATTTCGATTTTTAGAGAAGATGAAAAATAAAGGGATTATACAATGACTGATGAAATAAAGAATATTTTGGATTTATTAAACAAGGCTGAATTTTTATCAGATAAACTTCAAGGCATTGGACATGATAATGAAGCGTTATTGTGGGAGCAAACCGATAATTTGATCTTATTAAGAAGAGAATTAGTAAGTGCCATGCAAATAACCATCAACATTAAACCTAATTTTCAAAATGAAACTGATAGCGATACACATGTCAGTTTTTCGGAGATTTACGGAAAATTAATAGGAGGAGAAAATTCTCTTTTACAAGATTCAAAGGAGAAACAAATAAAGATTATGGAGATGGGAATTGTTGAATGGTTTGACCAATTGGACCATTTCGTTCTCTCGCTTGTTTTCTTAATTAGAAATTTCCTTGCGAAAAATATTGAACCATGGCGCATGACCCGACAGGAGTTTGTATCTGTTTATTCCTCATTAATTAACTATGCAAGGATACTTGGCGGAATAGCAAATAAAAACGAAAATTTAGCCCGAGCCATAACAAGGAATGGAAGAAAAAGAATTTTTGAGTCGGTGCCTAGCGGAATGAGAAATATTTTTGACAACGATTTCATTTTTAATAGAGATATTGATAAAGTACTTGAATCAGCTCACAGGCATCAAGTTGGAGAAGCTTTATCTCAAAACCTTAATGTCCCATTAGAGGTTCTTCAATCATATCCAGAATTCTTGATGTTAAACAGGCATAGAAAAATATCTGAAGAATATAGGTCATTGATTGATGGATTAATAGAATCTACGATAATGAGAAATTTTGCTAAAATTGAATCAAACAGCATTATGAATATGAGGGTGGATCCTGAAAGATTAATAACCTCATTTAAATCTTTATTTTCTAGCTTAAACAGAGTTTTAATTATCGAAGAGGAAAAGCGCGTTATATTATTTAAAGATAAACAGAAAAATCAAGAAAAGGACTATGAAATAATATATGTATTCCCTCTTACTAATTCATTAGTCCAATCTCCTTGGGACAGTTTTTTTGAATTTGAGCGAGGATCTAACTATCCTGTTGTAAAAGTGGAACAAATGGCTGTGGTTACTTACGATCATGACAAAAGCTTTGAATATGAGAAGGAATATCAAAGATATGTGATTTTGCAAAAGGGTAAAATAATTCAAAGATAAAATGCCAAAAAGAAAACCAAACATTGCAGTTGTGTACTTTCCAGGGAATAATTGTGAAGAGGAATCTTTGAAAGCGGTTTTAGCGGCGGGAATGAGCGGCAAAATAATAAGATGGAATCAGAGAAAAGGCATTGAAAAATATGACGGATTTTTGATTCCTGGCGGCTGGGGATATGAAGACAGGATAAGGGCGGGAGTGATAATGGCAAAAGATCCCATATTCATGAAAATAAAAAAGGAAGCAGAGCATCACAAGCCTGTCCTCGGAATCTGCAACGGCGCACAAGCCCTTGTGGAATGCGGAATGATTCCCGGGCTGCAAAATAAAGTAGAAATGGCGCTGGCGCCAAACAAGAATCCGTTTGTTTCGGGATACTACTGCACATGGATTAATGTCAAGAGCATTGAAAACAAGAGAAGATGTGCATTCACAAGATTTACCGATAAAGATCAGGTAATTCCGATGCCGATAGCCCACGGGGAAGGCAGGTTCACAACAAAGGACAAATTATTGGTCACTCAACTAATCAAAAACAAGCAAATAATCTTCAGATATTCAACCAAAGAAGGCAGAATGGATGAAAAGTTTCCCATAAATCCAAACGGCGCAATCAGCAACATAGCGGCAATCTGCAATGAAAATGGAAATGTGATGGCAATCATGCCCCACCCAGAAAGAGCATCGTTCATAAGGCAATTGCCGGATTCTGACGAGCTGAAGAATAAATCCATTGGAAATTTTGCGGCTGCCGAGTCGCACTCTGCCAGCATGAACATCTTCAAGTCAATGAAATCCTATATTGAGGAGGAAATCTTAAAATAAAATGAAAGCCATAGTATTGCATGACAAGGCGGAAGCAGGCCAATTGAAGCTTGAAGAATTTCCACTGCCACAAATAGATGACAATGAAGTCCTTGTGAAACTGAAGGCAGCCTCCGTCAATCATCTTGATGTTTGGGTCAGGATGGGGCAGTTCCCAACAAAGTATCCGCATATTTTGGGATGCGAAGGAGCTGGAGAAATTGCTGAAATTGGAAAAAATGTGAAAGGGCTGAAAAAAAATGACAAAGTTGTTGTGCTGCCGAGAATTTTCTGCGGAAAATGCGAATACTGCGCTTCAGGACAAGACAATCTCTGCAAATTTGGAGAAACAATAGGGGTTACATTGAACGGATGCTACTCTGAATATGTGAAAGCTCCTGCAAAGAACGTGATCTTGATTGGAAAGCTGAGCTATGAAGAGGCAGCGTCTGTTCCTGTAGCTTACGGGACAGCTTATCGAATCCTTAAAACTCTTGCGCAGATTAAGCCAAAGGAAAAAGTGCTGATCACTGCAGCAGGCTCAGGAGTAGGGACAGGAGCTGTGCAGATAGCGAAGCATTTTGGAGCCACTGTGATTGCCGCTTCTGGGAATGACGAAAAACTTCAGAAAGCAAAAAGGCTGGGAGCGGATTATACTATAAATTATAATCAAAGTGAAAATTTTGAATCTGAAGCCAAGGAACTAACAAAAGGAGAAGGAGTTGATGCAGTCATTGAGCAGATTGGAGGGGATATTTTTAACAAGTGCCTTAGTTGCCTGAGGAGAGGCGGAAGAATTGTTGTATTTGGCGCAACAGCAGGAGCGGTTGTCCAGTTCAACATAGCTTCATTTTACAGGAATAATCTGACGATGATCGGCTCTTCAGGAGCAACAAGAAAAGAAGTTTTGGAAGTTTTTGAACTGGTGAAAAAAGGAAAGGTGAAACCGGTAATTGACAGGACTTTTGCATTGGAAGATGCCAGCCTTGCACATAAATACATGGAAGAAAGGAAGAATTTCGGCAAGATAATTTTGAAAATTTAAAATATGCTTATTAGAAATAGACAAATGAGTTCAGGAATAATGAAATAAAATGCCAAAAACAGTAGAGATGATTGTAAGCCTGAAAGTGCCTGATACTACTGCGATAACAGCATTGCAGACGCTGCGCAGGATTGGATTCGATAAGGTCGAAAACATAGATAGGTCAGACTATTACAAGTTTTACATTGAAGGCGACTCAAGGAAATTTCAGCAGGAAATAAGCAAGGTTGATATTTTGGTCAATGCAAACAAGCATTCATGCGCATTCTCCATTGAGAAGGATAATTCGGTTAAAATATTAGTAAAAAATATAAATGATGACGGAAGCGGCATTTTGTCGACATTGAATAAAAGGCTTGGATTCAGGAACATAAAGAAGATGGAAAAAGGAATCCTGTGGACTTTAAGCATCAATGCGGATGAAAAACAAGCTTTGCAAATTGCTGACAAAGCTGCAAAAGAACTGCTTGTCAATGAGCATTATCAGGAATATACGATATTGTAAGGCTTTTAATTCTACTTTTTAGTGGTAAAAACAGAAAACTTTAAAAATTAAGAATCATTCTGCAAATATATGATGATATTCCATGTGTCCGATATTGAAGGCGCCCTATTCCCTCTACAACACGTAATAAATTTTGTGAATAGAGAATCAGGGGATGGTGATTTAGTTGTAGTTTCCGGTGACATGATTACCGGCATAGACAATGGTAGGCTGAATAAAAGCCTTGAAGAACTTTGCAAAGAAAGAGATAGAATAACAGCTGAAGAATTTAGGGCGGCAGTTAAAGCTGAATTTGAAGATTCTTATAGTAAACTTAAAGATATTCTAGAAAAGTCAAAAATTCCAGTACTTTCAGTTCCTGGAAATCATGATT
This sequence comes from uncultured Methanosarcinales archaeon, assembly GCA_964564925.1. Taxonomy (GTDB): domain Archaea; phylum Nanobdellota; class Nanobdellia; order Woesearchaeales; family GW2011-AR4. The sequence goes on along the minus strand of CAZMBY010000025.1, from coordinate 6,961 downwards.
ATGCTTTTTATGAGGAAATCGTGAAATTTGAGAAACACCACCCAATTCATGCGAGAATGGTTGAAATTGGTGGCGTAAAAATTGCTGGACTGGGAGGCGCGGATATAGAAGTAAGTGATCCTAGACACAATATCACTGAGTTAAATCTAATGGTAAATGACCCACTAATGGATAAAAAGTCTGTTAAGGTATCTAGTGCATATGACACCCTTGCATCATTATCAGGCATACCAGTTATTCTAGTTACACACATGCCGCCTTATGGAGTTAAAGATTTTGTAAACCAGGATGTAAGCCATGTTGGCAGTCATGGGATAAGGGATTATATTGATGAACACGATGTTAGGCTAGTTCTATGCGGGCATATTCAAGAATCTCAAGGAATTGAAGCCTTAAGTCAGGGAAAGACCGTAGTTGTTAATGCTGGAACTTTAAGTAATTCCGCTTTGCATAAGAGATTACCAAGAACATTGACAGTGGTGGAGTATGATGGTGGATTTAAGTTGGGAATTGTGTACCAATTCACTAATTTGAAAAATGGAATATTAGACGTCTTAACTACATATAGGCACAATGGTGCTAACTTGTTGGTTGAAAATAAAAGTAACCCAAAATTTACTTGAAATTATTTGATTGATACAACCAAACTGAATCCTCAAATCCGATACCTATAAATATCACTAAATCTCTCAATAATTTATGAAAAAAGCATTGGTAATATTCGGCTCAAAAACTGATAAGAAAACTTACGGCCAAATAACTAGCTATTTAAAAAAACTGAAAGTGGACTTTGACTTGAGGATAAGCTCTGCCCACAAAACCCCTGATGACGTTGACAAGATCCTTGAGAAGGATTATTCTGTTGTGATTGCAGGGGCTGGATTGGCTGCCCACCTTCCTGGAGTTGTGGCATCGAAGACTGTAAGGCCAGTCATTGGCGTGCCGTGCGAAGGCAACTACCAGGGTTTGGATGCTCTGCTTGCGATTGCGCAGATGCCGCCTGGAATTCCGGTTCTTGCAGTTGGCGTTGGTAAGACCGATGTGGCTGCCCAGGCATGCTCAAAAATGATGGCGCAATACGAGACTGTGAACATTATCGGGGAAAAAAACAATGATACTGTGAAAAAGGCTGTCGAGACTCTGGAAAAATTTGATGTGATGCCTGTTTTTGAGAACGAGCCAAGCCCAAAAGCCATCAATATAGAGTTCACTTATTTTGACGAGCCTGTCGAGAAAAAGGACGAATTGGCGATCTATTGCCCATTGCTCATGAAAAAAGACGACAAGGCTGAAGCCGCTTTGAATTTCCTGAAGCATTCAAGCCATGGCTTGTGGGTGGGCATAAATAATGGCATAAATGCCGCGGTTGCTGCGGTCGAGATAATGAACCTGGACAACAGGCATGAAGAGCTTCTTTGCATCTACAGAAGGGAAATGGCGCAGAAGGTCTTGGAAGCGAACAAGTGAAATATAATGAGTATGGAACAGAAAACTTTATTAAGTTGAAATAAGAAATAAGCCTTATGGAACAAGAAACTGTTACAATACCTAAGAAGGAGTATGAACAACTTCTGGAAGAATTGGGCATCCTAAGAAACTCTGAAATGATGGAAGCGATAAAAGAAAACGAGAAGGCTAAAAAGAGCGGAGTTAAGACTTGGGAGCTCAAGGTTCAGCGATAAGCCTCTTTGTGGGAACCGACAGCGACAACAATTATCTCTTTATTTTCGTCGTCAATCTCATAGACCATCCTTATATCGTAGCCCAATGAGCACGCCCATTTTCCATCAAGTTTTCCCCTCAGTTTGTGCGCATCTAATTCCCTTCTTGGACCATCCCTTATTCTATCCAACTTTTGAAGGATGCCCTCTCCAGAATTAAGAACGTCATAAAACTGCCTTTCAGCTTTTTTACTCCTTGTCGTCAGCTTATACATTATCCCAACTAATTCTATTGGTGTATAAAAACCTGCTGGAAAAGGCGGGCTTATCCAAAATGCCCGAAATAGAAAACTTTAAAATAAAAACAGAATACTGATCAAATATGATTTCAGATAAAATTTTAAAAAACCAATTGAAATTTACCTTAGACAAAACTAATTTCCACATTGGCAGGAAATACGAAGGAAAAGTACGGGACAATTATACTCTGGATAGCAAGAGGATAATTATAACCACCGACAGGATATCTGCATTTGACAGAGTATTATGCTCCATACCCTTCAAAGGCCAGGTCCTAAACCAAACTGCTTCTTTTTGGTTTGAAAAGACAAAACATATTATCAGGAATCACTTGCTTAGTGTGCCGGACCCAAACGTAATGATTGTGAGTGAATGCAGGCCTTATCCTGTGGAGATGGTTGTAAGAGGATACATAACAGGAGTTACAACAACTTCAGCATGGTACAATTATGAAAAAGGGATAAGGAATTTTTGCGGCAACAAACTTCATGAAGGCATGAAGAAAAACCAGAAGTTTGACAAACCTATAATCACACCTTCAACAAAAGCCGAGCATGGGCTTCATGATGAATCCATCTCTGCAGAAGAGATAATCAAAAGAAAATTAGTTGATGAAGCCATTTACAGGAAAATGGAAAAAACTGCGCTTGAATTGTTTGATTTTGGAAGCAAGCTTGTCGCCAAAAATAACCTAATACTTGTTGACACAAAATACGAATTTGGAGAGCTGGATGGGGAATTGGTTTTGATTGACGAGGCGCATACTCCAGATTCATCAAGATTCTGGATAAAGGACACTTATGAAAAATTATTTTCAAAAGGCGAAGAGCCGCAAAAGCTTGACAAGGAATATGTAAGGCAGTGGCTTGCTGAAAAAGGATTCATAGGAGAAGGGAATATACCTGCAATTCCTGACGAAGTCAAGGTAGAGGCTGCAAAAAGGTACATAACCGCTTACGAGATGATAACCGGCAGAGAATTTGAGGCGAAGAATGAGAATGCCTTGAAGAGGATTGAAGGGAATTTGAGGAAAAACAGGATTATCTAACTTGTGGGCTCAACTTTTTCATCTAGAGACGCCTGCGCACCATTTCTTTCCTTCCAACCTTCAGCTTTTAATCTACTAACTAATTCATTGGCTTTATCTCCAAAAATAATCGCAGCTGGAGGTAGGTCTCCATTTGGCACAAATCCTTCTATTAATCCGCCTCCAGCAGACCCTAAATTTAACTCTTTCACCATCCTTCTGAATTCCGGAGTCTTATTCAAATAGATAGTGGTTACCATTCCATGTTTTACAGCAAGATATACATTACCTGAATATTCAGGAACACCAGATGTTGCCCTATCTCCATTCAATTCACTCATCTCCATTAAGATTTTCTATTAGTCATATAAAAATCTTTTTAAAAAAATCTGCCAACCCAAACCTTTTAATAATAGCTTTATACCATAATCCTCATGAATTTGAAAAAAGAAAAGCAGACTGCGATTCTGGCGGCAAAAGAAGCTGAAAAAGCTATCAGCAAATATTATGGCAGGCATGAAAAAGCAAAAGTAAAGCCGAACAAGAGCCTTGTCGGGATTGCTGACATAGAAGCGAACAAGGCCATCATAAAGGTCATCAAGGAAAATTTTCCAAGCCACAGCATTCTTTCCGAGGAAAGCCCCTTTGAAAACAATCATTCTGACTTCAAATGGGTGCTTGATCCTGTGGACGGAACGCATAATTTCCTGCACAACATACCAATATTCGGAACTTCTATTGCATTGGAATACAAAAATGAGGTTGTGCTTGGAATCCTGAATTTTCCAGCTCTTGGGATGACTGCTATCGCAGAAAAGGGGAAAGGTGCCTTTGTCAACGGGAAAAAAATCAAAGTTTCAAAGAAAAATAATCTTGAGCACGCATTTGTCTTGTTTGAGTTCTCTTATGCCAATCGCAGGGAAAAGACCGATTTTCTTGAAAAATTGATCCACGAAGCGATTGATGTGAGGAATTTTGGCTCTGCCATTTACCATCTCCTCCTGATTGCGTGCGGCAAAAGCGACGGGTTTGTCATTCTGTCAACAAATGAATGGGATGTTGCAGCAGGAATTCTTTTGGTTGAAGAAGCCGGAGGAAGGATAACAGACTTGAAAGGCAATAAATACAGCCTGAATGAGCATAAATTCATAATCTCAAATGGGAAGATACATGATCTCTTATCAAGTTTAGCAAAATGAAAATACTACTCTTAAAATGAACCAATTCCTAGTAATGACTTATGGATTACCTGGCGTGGGAAAGTCAAGATTAGCTCGTATGATAGGCACAGAAAGTGCAAATAAGGGATATGACTTTGGTATTTTTAACTCAGGAATGGAACGCAGAGAAAATCCAAAATATAGTTGGATTAAAACTGCTGCTGATTTTGAAAGAAATCCTGAAGTTCTTGATGAAATTTCGGCAGATGCAATTAGAAGGTCTTTAGATTACTTGCTAAATAGAGATGTAAAATCAGTTGCAATATTTGATCAAACCGGTACAAGGAAGACATCTAGAGAAAAAGTGTGGGAACAGTTGGCATCATGTAATGGAGTAGATTTGTTAATTCTTGAGATCTACATGCTTGAAAATCATCCAGCTATACTTATTGATTTTAATGAAATTGCCAAGCGCCCCGATTATCAAGGAAAATCAATAGGAGAAGTCGTAATGGATTTTCAGTCAAGACGTGTTGTATACAAAAGGTGGGCAACTCATTATATGGATGATCCTTTTTTCCTTGAACGTAGAATAGGATACATGCGTCTTAACATCCTCACTGGAACCTTGGAAATCGGCAATTCCAGGAATATTCATCCTGAATTACTTGGGATAACCCTTTCAGCAATTAACAAACATATCAATTCTTCACCAGTAAGTTCCACATGATTGAATACATCCAAAAGAATCCCTTATCGCTCCTTACTTCTTTATACCTTATTATGAATACTGAACATTCTTGTCTAAAATATAGAAAAGTTTATAAATAATGAACGATTTTCCTGATTTACGGATTGTTTTTAAGGAGATTTTATTGTTTTTAAAGTGAGTAATGCGCCGGGAGAACTCAAAAAATATTGCCAAAAATATAAATTTCACATTTAAAATCACATTTACAAAATCACCAAAATGCAAAACTTATCCAGAATCTTCACAAAGATCAACATACAGATACTTGAGCTATTGTCCAAGGAAAAGCTCCACATAAGGGAGATAGCAGAAAGGATAAGATGCTCTCCTGCAAAAGTCCATGCCTGCATCCAGCTTCTCAAGGACAGCGGCATTGCAACTGAAGTTGATGAAAAGAACAGGAAAGTCATTGTTCTCAACCTTGAAAATGAACTGACAAGGCAAATTCTCCTGCTGGTTAACATAGACAAAAGCATTGAAGGTCCATACCTCATTCCTGAAAAGATGAATTTGTTTGATGCGATCAGCCCTTTGGACTTCAGGTATTACGGAAGGAACAAGAAAATCTATGAAAAGCTGCAGCCTTGCCTTTCTGAAGCCGCTTTCATAAAATACGCATTGAAAGTTGAAGCATCGCTTGCGCAGATTCTTGCAAAAAACGGGATTTGTTCAAAAAGAATAGCCGAAGAAATTGAAAAGGCCTGCAGGCAAGTGGCCCCTGAACAGGTCTATGCCGAAGAAGACAGGATAAAGCACAACATGAGGGCTTTGACAAATTCAATAAGAAACAAGGTTAGCGACGATGCAAAGCCATTCGTGCATTTCACAGCAACAAGCTACGACATTATCGCGACAGCAGACGCATTGAGGTACAAGGATTTCACGAACAAAGTGCTTCTGCCGGAACTTCTTAGCCTTGAGTCTACACTTATCAATCTTGCATTGAAGGAAAGGGAAACCATCCAGATAGGAAGGACACATGGCCAGCACGCTGAGCCAATAACTTTCGGATTTGCAATAGCGCAGTTTGTGAGCAGGCTTGGCTCATCTATTTTGAAAATAAGAAAATCTGCAAACAACCTAAGAGGAAAGATGGCAGGAGCTGTCGGAGCTTACAATGCGTCTTCATTGTTCTTTGACAATCCCTTAAAGTTTGAGGAAGATGTACTCAGCGAGCTTGGGCTGAAGCCTTCGCCAATCTCAACTCAGATTGTGGAAGCTGAATTTTTTGTCGATTACCTTAACAACATAATCTCTGCATTTGGCATTTTGGCAAATTTAGCGGATGACATGAGACATCTCCAAAGGAGCGAAATTGGAGAGGTTGGCGAATTTTTCGAACCCAAGCAAGTTGGCTCATCCACAATGCCACAGAAAAGGAATCCTATAAACTTTGAGAATGTGAAAGGCATGTGGAAGGAATTCATGCCGAGGATTGTCACAATGTACCTTGACCAAATTTCAGAGCACCAAAGAGACCTCACAAATTCAGCATCAATGAGATTCATCCCTGAAATTTTGGCTGGATTTTACATATCGATCAATAGGTTGAACAAAGTGATGATTAATTTAGTAGTTGACAGGCCAAACATGCAGAGAAATTTTGACTTGAGCAAGGCAATGATTGTTGCAGAGCCTCTTTACATCCTGCTTGCAGCATACGGGCATCCTGATGCCCATGAATATGTAAGAGAGATGACCTTGCAGTCGCAATTGGCAAAAAAGCCATTGCTGGAGCTGGTCAAGAAAGACAAATCCATTCAAGAGTACTTGAAAAGATTCAGCAGGAAGCAGATGGAAATAGTTTCAAACGCGGAAAACTACACCGGAATTGCAGCAAAAAAGACTGAGCTGATATGCGGCCAGTGGAAAAAAGAGTTCCGACTATGAAGTATACTTTTTTCTATACTAGTATATAAAAATAGAAATATTTAAATATAGGAACTATTATTAACGCAATATGAACTACTATAACCAAAAAATTATGAATGCAAGAGGATATGTAATGAAGTATCCAAAGCTGTTGCTGCTTCTTGTGACTTTTGGCATCGCTTACATCATA
>CAZMBY010000024.1:16987-18810 GCA_964564925.1 uncultured Methanosarcinales archaeon | reverse complement strand
AACCAAAAAATTTATATACAAGTTACCACAATTGTATACAAATGGCAGAAACTGTATCGGTGAGGATAGACAAGTCTGAATTGAAGGAGATTAATGAGATATCCAAGCTGGAGAAAAAGACAAAGTCCAGTGTGCTGCGGGAAGTGCTGGAAAAGGGAATAAAAGAAAAGAAACTGGAGCTGGCGCTTGAAAAATTCCGTAAAAACGAAGCGACTGCATGGAAGGCTTCAAGGATGGCAGACATTCCACTAACCGTATTTATGGAAATTTTGGTCCAAAGGGGCATTGACTTTCATTATGGTGTAAAGGAGCTGAAAGAGGACTTTGAGGGATTGGTTTGATTATCAATGCTTCTCCTTTGATTATTTTTGGCAAATTAAATAAAATAAGCATTCTTGTAGATGTTTATAATAATATAAAAATTACTAATAAAGTTTATGAAGAGGTTGTGCTAAAGGGAATTGACCAGAATGCAAGCGATGCTTTTATTGTAAAACAGCATATTGACAATAAAGAGATTAAAGTTCTTAATTTGGACAAAAAATTTCTTGATGTGGCAAAGAGGATTGAGGTTGTATACAACATAGATGTGGGAGAAGCTGAAACTATTGCATTGGCATTGCAGTTGAACCAAAAAGAAATAATCATAGATGAGGCATCTGCAAGAGAAGCTGCAAAGTCATTTGGCGTAAGGCCCATAGGCTCGCTGAGGATTCTGCTGATTGCTTACCAAAAAAATCTGATAAGAAAAGAGGAAATAAATGGCTTGATAACCTCTATGCAGGATTCAAAATACAGGTTCAGCCCAAAAGTCCTGATTGAATTTTGGGAATTATTAAAAAAGTTGAAAAAATAATTTATGCTCCAATCAATTTGATCACATCCACCATCCTTTCGCTGAAGCCCCATTCGTTGTCGTACCAAGCGATGACCTTGACGAAATTGCCGCCTATCACATTGGTCAGGTCGGAATCAAAAATCGAGGAGTTTGGGTCAGTCACGATGTCAGCGGAAACCAATGGCTCAACAGAATATTCCATAATGCCGCTCAATTTGCCAGCTGCTTTTTTGAAAGCGTTGTTTATATCATCTTTTGTCACGTTCTTTTCAAGCTCGCAAACAAAATCCACTACAGAGCCTGTCGGAACCGGAACCCTGAATGACAATCCGTCGAGCTTGCCTTTTAAGTCCGGAATTACTTCAGCGACTGATTTTGCAGCGCCTGTGGTTGTAGGTATTATTGACAATGCTGCGTGCCTTGCCCTCCTCAAATCCTTGTGAGGAGCATCAACAAGCCTTTGGTCTGCAGTGTAGGCATGGATTGTCGTCATGAATCCCCTCTTGACCTTGAAATTATCGTGCAATATCTTGACAACAGGAGCAAGGCAGTTTGTTGTGCATGACGCATTTGAAATGATGTGGTGCTTCTTTTTGTCGTACACTTTTTCATTAACTCCCATTACAATTGTGATGTCAGGATCCTTTGCGGGAGCGCTTATCAAAACTTTTTTTGCTCCTGCTCTTAGATGATGCGCTGCGCCTTCCTTGTCGGTGAATTTGCCTGTGCTCTCAACGACAACATCGATATTCATGGATTTCCACGGCAATTTGTCCGGGTCAAGAATTGATAAAACTTTAATTTTTTTACCATCTATGATAAGTGTGTCATCAGTGCACTTGACCTCTCCGTTATATTTCCCATGGACTGAATCGTACTTGAAAAGATGAGCCAAAGTCTTTGCATCCGTTACGTCATTGACAGCAACCCAATTAATCTCCTTATCCTTGATGCCTGCTCTTAGAACTAATCTTCCAATCCTGCC
>CAZMBY010000024.1:0-16887 GCA_964564925.1 uncultured Methanosarcinales archaeon | reverse complement strand
AATTAATCTCCTTATCCTTGATGCCTGCTCTTAGAACTAATCTTCCAATCCTGCCAAAGCCGTTTATTGCGACATTCATCATCAAGAAATTTCTTATAGAACTTATATAAAAAGATTGCGGGTATAGGAATCTATTTCATCATCTTCATCATTTCTTTCAGGCTTCTTGTATTGATAACATCCTCTTTTTTAGCCCACCCCCTTCTTGCAGTTCCTATACCCAGCCTTATGAAATGAAGCTGGTCAGTGTTGTGGGCGTCTGTGCTTATGGCAAGCTTTACTCCTGCCTTGACTGCAGCCCTTACATGTGTATCCCTCAAATCCATCCTCTCAGGATATGCGTTGATTTCCATGACTGTTCTTGTTTTCTTTGCAGCTTCAAAGACAGAATCCAGGTCAATATCATAGGCTTCCCTTTTTGTTATCAATCTTCCTGTTGGATGGGCAATTATATCCACATTCTCATTTTCCATTGCCCTTATCATTCTTTTTGTTATCTTTTCCTTTGGATTCTTGAATCCTGAATGGATAGAAGCTACGACTATATCCAGCTCTTTTAGCACTTTATCGTTCATGTCCAAAGAGCCATCGTCAGTTATGTTGACTTCAACACCCTGTAAAATAGTTATGCCTTCAATCTTCTTGTTAACCTTATCAATCTCCTTTCTCTGCTCCTTAATCCTTTTTTCATCAAGCGCATTAGCAATTGCAAGCTTTCCGGTATGGTCGGTAATGCAGATATATTCATGGTCAAGCTTTTTACCAGCTGAAGCCATCTCCTCAATTGTATTGCTGCCGTCGCTCCATATTGTGTGCATTTGCAAATCACCTTTTAAGTCGTTGTAGGCAATCAATTTTGGCAGCATATGATGCTGCGCCAATTCAATTTCGCCCTCATCTTCCCTCATCTCTGGCTCTATATAATCCAAGCCGAGCTTTTTGTAGACTTCTTCTTCTGTCCTGCCTGCAACTCTTTTGTCAGTTTTCTTGTCAAACAAGCCATATTCGCTGAGCTTAAGACCCTTTTCGATTGCAATCCTTCTCAAGATAATATTGTGCTCTTTGTTGCCTGTGAAGTAAAGCAAGGCTGCCCCAAAGATTTCATCATTCACAACCCTTAAGTCCACTTGGATTCCTTCCTTCAGCCTTACGGAAGATTTTGTGTCGCCTTTTGCCAAGACATCAGCAACATCTACCATTTTCGTGAAGAAGTCAATGACTTTTTCAGGATTTCTTGATGTTGCAAGGATGTCAATGTCTCCTATACTTTCCTTCATTCTTCGAGTTGAGCCGGCTACGCTTGCCCTTTGGACATCTTTGAAAGATATTAGGGTGTTTACAACCTCTTCTGCGCTTGACAATGCAAAACCAAGCGGAACTCGGTCACTTGCTTTTCTTGCAAACTCAATGCTTTTCAGGATATTCTGTTCTACTACAAGCCCAAATCCTTTTATTTTTTGTATTTTTCCGGATTTTGCCGCCTTTTCCAAATCAGCTACATTCTTTACCTTTATCTCCTTGTAAAGCTTCAGTATAGTCTTTGGCCCTATGCCTTCGATCTTTCCAAGCTGCTCCATATCAACAGGAGTTTTCTTTTTCAGCTCTTCAAGATGTTTCAGCTTTCCAGTTTCCAGAAATTCACTAATCTTTTTTGAGATGCCTTCTCCAATGCCCGGCAATTCCTCAAGCCTGTCTTCCTTCCACACTTGCTCAATGTCCTCGGAAAGCCCTTCAATGACAAGCGCAGCTTTCCTGTAGGCTTTCACCTTGAACGGCTCATCGGCAAATTCAAGGTAATCCGCTATCTCGTTAAGGAGCTCTGCAACCTCGAGGTTTTTCATAATTTCCTGTTTAACTCTTTCATATTTAAATTTGTTGACAATAAATTTAATAATTTATAAAAATTCCCAGTATTATGGTAAAGTCAGTCGCCTTAGTGTTGCCTGCAAGAAATGAAGCGCATTCTATAAAAACTTCCTTTGGTAGTATCTCTGATGCTGTGAAAGATTCTCCTGACGTCAAATTCACGCTTTTTCCAATTGACGACGGCAGCACCGATGGAACCCATGGGCTCATGCATAATGCTGTTTCAGAATTAGATTTGGATGCGAGGATTGTAAGAAATCCTACGAACATTGGATTGGCTTCATCACTCAGAAAAGCCTATGGAGAAATAGTAGGTTTAGGCTATGATGCAGTTCTTAAAACAGATTTGGATATTGGTTCCAACAGATACGGAGTAATCAGGCTCTTGATTTCGCAATTGAGTCAAGGATATGATTCTGTTTTTGCAATTCACAATCCAACTGACTCCAGATTCACTCCATCTGATGCTGCAATGAAAAGGAAATTGGCTGAGATGCTTGAAATTGTTGGAATATCCGCATCGGACCCGCACACCACTGTATACCGGAGTCCACATTTAGCCAAGCTTTTAAAGACAGATGCTGTAGCAAACTACGGCCATCGCTGGGGCATGGATTTCTTGCTTGCCGTGCTTTCAAATTCAATGAATGCATTAACAAAAACACTTGTTTTTGATGTCAACTATGATCCAAAGAGAAGGCCAGATTCGAAGGTGAATGAACAATTTTTAGCGTATGCTCATGCATTGAAAGGCGTGTTCCCTGATGTAGCTATCCCTTCTTAAACAAAAATAGGTTTGCTTTTCTCAGAAGCTCTTTGGATGTGTTGAATGTCAATTTTTTGAAAGCTTTTTCATAGCTCAGCCATGCATATCCAATATGCTCTGAAGAAAGAATCACACTTTCAGTTCCTGACTGCCCAAGGAAGGAAATGACCTCTTTGTATATTGTTTCGTCTCCTTTTTTATAGTAATAATTGATAGTTTCCCTGAAGCCTTCAACAAATTCAATGTCCTCAATGCCCGTCTCTTCCTTTATTTCGCGATGGGCTGTTTGTTCTTCCTTTTCGTTCTTTTCCTGGTGGCCTTTCGGGAAATCCCAGTGGCCAGCTCCATAATGCAGAACAAGATACTTTACAGTTGCGTCTTTTTGCCGCTTAAAGATAACAGCTCCGCAGCTTAATTCTTTGGCCATCTGGTGTTAGTAAATTCCCTTTGTTTAAAAATTTATTCAGCGTTGAAGCATTTAAACATATCCTATTCTATATGATATCACTATTAAAGTATATAGTTTACATAACCATAAACTTTATATATAACAAGTACTCAATCTGAATGCAATAGCTTTCTTATACTATTGCTTTGATTCACATTTTGCGCGAAAGCGCTATTACATTGGGACAAAATGGGGTGGCAAGGGAGCTCAAACGATTAGAGGTATTAATCACATTATCGAAAATCACATAGCGATTTTCAGGAATGATCAAAAATTCATAAATTTTTGACATTTTTAATTAATCCCACCTTTTAGGAGAGGGGTGTGGGAGTTTTATCACCTCTTTTCTCTTACGCTTTTCCTTAAAAGCGTGGGATTTTACTTAACAATTGAGTTACGATGAAGATAACAAACACAAAAATATACGACACAGTAAAGGAAGTAATTGGAGAGGATTCTATTAAGATAATTGAATATCTGAAGGATAAGAAGAACATTTCAGATTTCAAGATAGCAGAGAAAGTGGATAAAGATATACATGAAGTCAGGAACATCCTTTACAGGCTTTACAATCATAATCTTGTCAGCTATTACAGGAAGAAAGACAGGCAAAAGGGATGGTACATAAGCTATTGGACATTCAACAAGAAGAGGATAAAGGAATTGCTTGACAAGATTACAAGAGACAAGCTTGCAAAATACACCGGCAGGCTTAGGGAGGAAGAATCCAATCTTGGCAATTTCTACCTTTGCCCAAATGCTTGCGTAAGAGTCGGATTCGAGAAGGCTGTTGACCTTGAGTACAGGTGCCCTGAATGCGGCAATATACTCAATCATCAGGATAACACAAAAACCATTGATTTCTTAAGGACTAAGATAAAGGAACTTCAAGTTAATGGACATGCCAAGGGAAGGGCTTAAGAGTTTTAATTCTTTTTTAAGTTAAGCAAAACTGCGGATATTTGAGTCAATTCCTGCTTATTTTCCCTACTATTGCTTTTATTGTTAATAAATCTAAAGGAAATATTACTTAATGCAAGAAACCAATATTCACAAAAATAATGTAAGAATTCAATAAATCACAATTCGGCCTGACAAAGCTTAAATATTAACTGATTTTACCCTGAATGGCACAAATGGTAAATTTTAGCTTAAGGTCAATATTAGGAGGAAGGACACAACAAAAGAAAAGTAATTCTGAGTTACAGATTGGCGATATTGTAAAATTTCATGGTCCAGTTTATGCGAGAATCACCTCATGGGAAGACTTTGTTAAGATGGAAGGCCCCAGGAAGAAGACCCGATATCGTCCTTCATTCATGGCAGAAATTAAAGATGGAGAATGGGTTTGTTTGGAGACTTCTACCAGTTTATATTTTCCGATGCCTGCCACGACTTTGGAAAGAGTCAATCCAAGATTGGAACTCGAGCAAGGAGTTGCCGTTAGGCAGGTGGACATATCATTTCTGGAAAGGGCAATTGGTCCTTATAAAAGTTAATCCAGTTATCCTAACTTTTTTTAATTTTCGCCACAAAAAACCCTTCAGTGTCATTATCCTGAGGCCAAATGCGAAGGCATTTTTTGACTTCATCATTATACGTATTTTTTTCAAATTCCAGAATCGGATTTGACCTTTTTATGCTTATTTTTATATCCTCCAGTTTAGCATTTTCATATTTGTTCAATAAAAAATCAACTACTCCTTCATTCTCTTCAGGCTCAAGCGAGCATGTGGAATAAACCAAAGTACCTTTTTCCTTTAATACATCAAAGCCAGTTTCAATAAGCTGCTTTTGGGTAATAGAAAGCCTCTTGACCATGTCAGGATTCCAAATCAGCAAAGTCTTAAGGCTCTTCCTTATTGTGCCTGTGCCTGAGCAGGGAGCATCCACAAGGACTTTGTCAAACTCTATTCCTGCATTTTTGAACCTTTGACCTTCCATTAAGGTGATCAATGTATTTAACATTCCACATCTCTGCAAATTTATCGACAAAGGCTTCATCCTGTCAATAGTGTAGTCATTTGCTATCAAAATCCCCTTGTTTTCCATGTATTGCGCAATCTGCGTTGTCTTGCTCCCTGGCGACGCTGCTATATCCAAGACAATGTCATGGGGATTTGGCTCCAAAACAATTGGAGGGATCATCGAAGCTGCTTCTTGAGTGTAAAAATAACCAAGCGAATGCTCGATCAAGTTGCCTATGTCCCTTCTTTCTTTTTTGATATGCTCGATCCAGAAGCCTTCCCTGCACCAAGGCACTTGGTCAAGATCCCAATCCTTTTCCAGCCTTTCCTTCAATTCTTTTATTGTTATCTTAAGCGTGTTCACTCTTATCGAGCGCCTCAGGAAAGACAAAGAGCATTTCTTGAATTCCTCCCAATCGGTAAGCTTAGAATAGCGCTCGATGAATTTATCCTTGAAAATGATTTTATCGGCGTTGTTGAATGATTGCATGAGAATGGAAAAAATATTGTTTTATAAAAGGTTTTGCTCTATCAATGTAAAATCCGCAAATGTGGATTATTTCCCCATTCATAAAGAACTTGCCTTAATGTCGGCCTTGCCAAATTATCAGAGGGTGAACCTCGACTTCTTGAAATGAATTGTTTTGCATACTGACTCCTGCTAAGGTAAACCCTATCGAGAAAATAGTTTTCATCGTAATCCCTATGCTTGAATCCAGGGTCAAGAAACCTTAGGATACCTTTTCTTGTTTGAACTTTGGCTGGATCTATTAGTTCTTCTGCCTTATAAAAATCCTCGGGAGAATACCCGCTCAAATCAGGCATGAAAAGGATTAGTTTGCCGTATCTGTCTCCGTGCTCAGCAATGTAAGTCGGGCTGCTTCTTGCAACTGCTTCAACATCCCTTTCTATGCCTCTTTTTTGCATTATTGCAAAATCTCGGGCATGCTGTCTCAATTCACCATTGAACCCATTAAACTTTTTCCCATCTAGTTGTGGCAGGTGGTAAGTTAACACAAACCCAAAAATTAAGTCTGCATCTCCAACAGTTTCTATCGGGAAAACTGAATGCAAACCTCCGTCTGCATAAATTGTATCTGATTCCCTTTGAAGAGGAAAAACTCTGGGAACTGCAGTGGTTTTCATGAGTACATCAACAACTAGAGCGTCTGGATGATCTCGTGGATTGTAGATTATCACATTTAGTTTACCATTGCCATTGCTATAGTTACATACCGGAACACTCCAGTCATGCAGTTGACCCAGCTTTAAGTTTCCAAACTTTTCCATCAAAAATTCTCTCATTGGAGAGCTATTAAGAAAAGCTTCCCCATATCTTCCTCTTAAATAGGCTAATCCTTTTTCCCAAGATTTCATTCCAGCAATGGCATTTCTCAAATCCCCGCTATATTTTACTACGCCTTTTTGAGAGGTATCGACTGTTTCTAACCGAGGCCCATGCAGCTTTAAGGACCTATTTAAAGATGGATGTGATCCAATGGAAGCTCCTGAATGCATATTCGTAGAAATGTCGTCAATAGCGCAATAAGCCCCAGTTTCCCAAAAGCCTCTAGCTGTCCCTGCCCCCCAAACATCAGCTGCATCAATATGACCCACAAGTTTCATTGCGCCGCTTACTCTTTCTGCATAAATCTTTCTTATGGCATCATCAAGGGAAATAGTCCCAATTCCCGCCCTTTCCCTTGCATCAATGGAAATTAGTATATTGGCAAGATAAGGATTTCTAGTTCTCCTTATAAAATTCTCAAGTGCGTCATCATTAGAAGGCAACCATATCTCTCCAGCAACAGATAATGTTGTATGTGCCCTTACAAGAAAATCGTTTAGATTAACCATGGTGAAACATCAAAGACAACCTTCATTTCATTAATATTTAAGCTTTATGATTTGGTCAATCAAACTAATTTCTTGACCATATACACTCCTTCCAGCTCGTAGCCAAATTTCCTGAAATATTCCCTTGCCCCTATGCCTGAGATTATCACCATCTTATCCTTGCCGTCTGCTTTTGCAATCTCTTCAGCTTTCTTCAATAGAGATTTTCCAATTCCCCTGTGCTGGAAGCTATCCTCGCTTGTGTTTCCGATCTGTGCTGCTGCCGAGAAAACATGGATTTCCCTTATCAAAGCGGAGCTTTCTGTTATCTCATCCCTTAGACATTGAGAGGGATACCTCATCCTTGCAAATCCGAACAATATATCATTTTCCGAATCCTCTGCCGCAATAAAGAATTCCTTTCCATGAGAGGCATCATACCCTGTTATAGTAGTTTGAATACTGTTTATGCTTATTTCATTGTTCTTTAGATAAAATCCAACTTCCCTGCACCTTATGCACCTGCATTTGATGCCTTTTTCAATGCATAATTTTTCAACATACTGCCTTAAATTTGTCCTGTCCACTCCTGAAGATGTGACATAAGTTGGTATGTCGCGCTGCACCCTCATAACTCTTGTCCATCTTGGGATGAATCGCTTTGCCTCTGCTACCATCTCAGCTGCTTCTCTTGTAGTCAATGGAACAAATTTTCCAGCTTTCCAGTCATCAAAGAGTTTAGTGCCTTCCATCACCATGCAAGGATAAATTTTTATCATGTCCGGCATGTAATCAGGATTTTCGAACAATTCCCTCAAGCCTTTCATGTCCATCTCTTTAGTTGTATTTGGAAGACCGGGCATGTAGTGGGCATTTATCTTGAATCCCAGGTCTTTCAGGATTCTTATTGATTCAATGTTATCGCTGACAGAATTTCCCCTGTTGGTGGCTTCAAGGACACTGTCGTATATGCTTTGTATGCCTAGCTCAACTCTCGTGCAGCCCAGCTCAAGCATAAGATTCCCATGATAAAGCTTGCCAAAGTCGCTTTTTGTCTCTATTGTCAGCCCAACGCACCTTATTAAGGAAGTTTCGTTCTCTTTCTGGATCTGTTTTAAGGCCAGATTCTTATTGTCTTCATTTTTTAATTTTTGCTGGATGTTTTTTATTGCTAAAATATTTGGATTTTGAATTAGATTTGGCGACTGATTCTTCTTATTTTCTCCTGGCGCATTGAACGCTCGACCATTACTTCCGTTTGACTCAATAAAATCCTTTTTTAAGAAATCAAAATCCTCATTAAACAAAAGATTCTCAGCATTTCTTCTTATTTCTGTATCACTTAAATCCAAATTCTTGATATACAAAGCCTTTTGCTGAATCCTTTTTGTCCTGCTTTCTTCGTTGTCCATGACTCTTGGCAATTCAAAAAACTGCTTGAATTTTATGACATCAACATTTCCGTCTTCGTCAAAAAACAATTTCGAGAAATCATTCATTGCTTTCATCGCATATTTGACAAAATATTCCTGGTATTGCCTCGGGAAAAAAGCGAAAGTACCTCCCTGTATTATCAGCTCTGCCTTGTCCGGAGTCTTGCCCATGGCAACATAATGCTCGAGCCTGTTGAACACGATAAGGTAAGGGTCATAACTGTTCCTTATTGCTCTTCTTGTTGACGGTTCCTTTCCTGTGTAGCTTTGGGGAACATCGCCAAAAGCGCTTCCTGGACCGCCGGGGCAGTAAGTGCATGGCCCAACTCCTTTCATTGAATGAGGGCATGGATAAGGGTCTGACATCAATGCAATCGGAGCAACTCCGCTGATTGTCCGTACAGGCTTCAAGGAAAGAAGCCCTTTCAAGGCTTTCCTTTCTTCTTCTGGGGCAGAGAAATACAGGTCTGCATTTTTTGGAATCTGTCTTATTTTTTCCCGGGATTTGTATTTATGCAGGATTCTTAATTTGATTTGATTTAATTCGCGTTGGGTTTTTACATTATTCTTCTTTGCCTCTTCCACTATTTCAACACATGCCTGCTTGAAGTAATCCATATCCCAAAGGAGTGATTTTTCCTATATAAATGTTGACATCAAGGCTTAAGCTTCAATTATCTCGCTTCTTGTTTTGAAGTATTTGCCAAGTTCAATTACTATTGCGCCTGTCATTGATATAAGCACAATGAAGATGAACAATCCAATATTTAATGCTACCATATCAAGATGCTTACCAACAGGTGTTATGAATATTGACATAATTATAATTGCGAATGAGCTTAAGAATGCCAAAATAAGCCATTTGTTCCTGAAAATTCCTACTTTCACTGCAGGATAGATTGTAGACCTTGAGGCAAAAGATTGGTAAAGCTCAAACATTCCTATGGTCAGGAAAGCTGCTGTCTGCGCTTTAGGAATATCACCCCCGCTAAGGTAAACAAAGCTGAAAATTGAAAGTGCTATTGTTACCTGGACTATTGGATAATAAACAAGGAAAGGATTAAGCCCCTTGAATATAGGCTCGTTTTGTTTTCTTGGCTTTCTTGACATCGCATTTGGCTCGAACGGGTCTGCGCTTAACGCTAATGCCGGCAGCCCATCTGTTACGAGATTGATCATCAGGATTTGAGTTACTGTCAGCGTTAATGGCAACCCAAAGATTATGCCTAGGAATACAATCAAGACTTCTCCAATATTGCCAGAAAGCAAAAACCCAATGTACTTTCTAATGTTGTCATAAACACCCCTTCCCTCTTCAATTGCATTGACAATTGATGCGAAGTTATCATCAAGCAAAATCATTGAGCTCGCTTCCTTTGCAACATCTGTTCCGGTGATGCCCATTGCAATGCCAATATCAGCCTTTTTCAATGCAGGCGCGTCATTCACACCATCCCCAGTCATTGCAACGACATGGCCTTTTTTCTTCAAAGCGTCTATAATCTTTATTTTGTGCTCGGGATTCACCCTTGCGAAAACCGCTATGTCATCGACAATCTCATCAAGATTATGGATTTCATCAAGCTGCTGCCCTGTTAAAGACTTGCCTTCCAGGCCAATCTCTCTTGCTACGGCCTTTGCAGTCACCTCATGATCGCCAGTGATCATAATCACTTTTATGCCTGCTTTTTTGCATTTTTCAACCGCAACCTTCACTTCTTCCCTTGCCGGATCTATCATTCCCTGCAGTCCAGCAAATACCAGGTTTTTTTCAGGCTCTTTGTCAGCAATTATGGATTTATAAGCGAAACCAAGAACCCTTAATGCGTCATTTGCAAACTGCTTGTTTATTTCAAGAATCTCTCTTTTCTCCTCATCTGTCAGCTTTTTTACTTTTCCATTTATGGATATATACTTGCATTTGCCAAGCACAACTTCTGGCGCTCCCTTTACAAAAGATAGTTTTTCTCCATGATGCTTATGGATTGTTGTCATCATCTTTCTCTCACTAGTAAATTCAATTTCATCTGTCCTTGGGTATTCCATTTCCAGCTCTTTTTTTGACATGCCATTTTTTGCAGCGCCCACAATCAAAGCGCCTTCTGTCGGGTCGCCAATCACATTTTTGTCCTTGATCTCTGTATTGTTGTTCAATGCCCCTATCCTGAGAAGAAGTTCCATGTCATCCCTATTTGCAGGCTTATTTCTGTATAGGAACTGCCCCTTTGCTTCATAGCCAACTCCTGTTACATCAACTATCTTGCCATTCACAAATAATCTCCTCACTGTCATCTGGTTTGCTGTTAATGTCCCTGTTTTATCAGAGCAAATGACCGTAGTCGAGCCTAAAGTTTCCACACTCGGCAATCTTCTTACAAGGGCATTTCTCTTCAGCATTCTTTGGGTACCTATTGCAAGGGCAATTGTGACAACTCCAGCCAATGCCTCCGGGATTGCGGCGACAGCAACTGCCGCTCCGAACTTCAGCATTTCAAAAAGAGGCTTGTCCTGAAAAATCATTCCGACAACAGTAATTATGGCTGCTATCGCAATTACAATTTTTCCGAGCCATTTCCCGAGCTCGTCCATTTTCTTTTGCAGAGGAGTGGGCTCTGGCTTGACCTCTTCTATCAAAGTTGCTATTTTGCCAATTTCAGTCTGCATGCCTGTTGCGGCTATAACAGCAGTTGCCCTTCCGCTGACAACAGCTGTGCCAGAAAAAACCATGTTTTTCATATCCGCTACTTGTGTCTTTTCAGGCAAAATTCCTGTTTCCTTTTTAACAGGCTGGGATTCGCCGGTTAAGGCGGCTTCCTGAATCTGCAGGTTGAAAATTTGTACCAAGCGGGCGTCAGCTGGAACCTTATCCCCAGTTTCAAGGGCAAAAATGTCGCCTGGCACAAGCTGCTTTGCATCTATCTCTTTTTTTTGGTTGTCCCTAATCACTGTCGCAGTCAACGAAGCTAATTTTTTCAAGGCCTGTATTGCCCGTTCTGCCTTGTATTCCTGGAAGAAACCTATTATGGAAATCAAAATAATTATGACAATTATGACAACTGCATCAACCCATTCCCCTAAAAATGCAGAGATTACTGTTGCTCCAATTAAGATCCAGATTACAATATTTTTGAATTGCCCCAGAAAAATCTGCCAAGGGCTTATCCTTTTTCCTTCTCTTATTTCATTAGGGCCGTATTTTTTCAGCCTTTTTTCAGCCTCTGTTTGCGAGAGCCCGCTTTCCCTTGTTTCCAGCCCCTCCAATGCCTGATGTACTGTCTTGTGGTGCATTTAGTTCAGAAATAATTATCCGTGTTGCTTACATTGTCCTCTTTGGAGCTGGCTTTCATGTTTTTCAATTTTATTATGAAGTATTCCAAGCAATCCAAGCCGCAAAAGCTCGCTTTCTTTTTGAAGTCGTCGGGCCCGAAAACCAAAGTGTAATTGTTTGATTTGTAGAAATTGATGTAGTTTGAGCAGGTTGCGCAGACTTTTTCGTGCTCCTTCAGCTTCCTTTTTATTTTTTCCTCAAGCAACCTCTTGAGGGTAATTGCGCCGGTATCAAAATCATTCTTAAACCGCATCAGCTCATTGTAATCCAATATGTCAAAAACTTCCTCAAAGCGCCTGGTCATTTACTTCACCTCATCATTTGATTTTGTTTGTTGTAAAATTTATTTTAATCTTTTATGAAAATTTTAACTGTGCCTTATTCAATCCTTTTTCCCACCTCCAGTTTCTTCAAATTTGACATACCAATTGTTTGATTCTGTGTCATACAGGAAAACGACGTTGTACTTCTTGCCCTTGTCAAGCGCAAATAATAGAGGCATAGGAATAGTAGTCTCGAAGCTAGAGCCGCGCCTGTAGAGTTTCCTCCTGAATTCAGTTGTCATTTTACTTATTTTTTTACATATTAAAATACTTATTTATAAATCTGATGGTTTAATCGTTTTTAAAGGTCGAACTAGGATAGAAAACTACTTATTTTATTTCTTATTTAAATACTTATTGAAATTTAGGGTTTGGGGAGGATGTCATTTTCAATTTGAGAGTGAGCCTACCGAAAATTATTTATAGGTCTATCTTAATTTAATATTCTATGGGTCAAGGAAAAGCAATAGCCAGTTTGGTATGCGGTATATTATCCTTTTTTATTGGATGGATACCTGTTGTTGGGTGGATTCTTCCGTTTCTTTCAATTATTTTAGGAATTATAACTTTAAATGGTGTTAAAAAAGGAACTGAACAAGGTAAAGGAATGGCTATTGCAGGAATAATCTTAAGCTCTATCACATTAATAGGAGTTATTCTTATCTTCGCGTATTATGGTGGATTCAGTCGATTATTTTAACCGCTCGCTCTCAAACTTTTCGGTCGAAATCCGCCAGAACTTTGTAACTGGCGGAGAAACTAACAAGGATCTCCTATAAGATAATCTTTGTCTTGGAAGGCAATAAAGGTATAAGCAAAAATTTTAATATTCAGCTTATTTCTCCCGAAATAAAATGGATGCTAGACACCTATTGGGAATATTGAACCAAACATCTGAAGAAGATCATGCAGCTATTATTGCAAGTGTGAAAAGAGAGAAAGGTGTTTTTGAAAAGCCCGGCCTTCGGCCAAATGCGATTGACTGTATTGATAAAGCTGTTCAGATGGCAAAAGCTCATAAAC
This sequence comes from uncultured Methanosarcinales archaeon, assembly GCA_964564925.1. Taxonomy (GTDB): domain Archaea; phylum Nanobdellota; class Nanobdellia; order Woesearchaeales; family GW2011-AR4. The sequence continues at coordinate 3,897 of CAZMBY010000024.1, read as the reverse complement.
CACATAAAAGACCTTCAAGAGGAGCATATCTAATCGAACCACAAGACAAGGCATTTAAGATCCTAAGGGACCACTATAATGCATTCTGTAGCGTTCTTTATGTTATAGAAAAATCAAAGTATTGGGAAAGACGGAATGGAAGGCAAGTTGCCGGTGTAAAAATCAATGCCGCGGCAGAGATTGACGCTTTAAGGCAAGTTTTTAATGCCTATATGAGGGCTAAACTTCAAGTAGAAGGTTTGGCACAATACGCTGGTAGAATTATATAGTTTATGTCCTCATTAAAAAATATTTTTATACGGGCTTTGTCGCATCCGTCAGTTTTGATGTAGGCTCTATTTAAGAAGCGAAAGCCATCAGTTGTTGCCAGATTTTGTGTAAACTACTGCAAATTCCTTGAGTTTTAGTTTCAATAATAGATTCCTTTTTTCCCATTGGCTGAGGTGATAACAAATCACCACAAACCTTTATGAATAGAACACCTGCGCTAAATTGTTGTTTTATATGATTCCTTATACAATTAATGAATGCCATCAAGATGGAGAGTACTCTATGATCTTAAGGAGAATCTAAGGCCGCAAGCTTGTAGACTTTTCAGGCGACTTTGATTACCTCCTAGTACATCTTTTTAAAATAAAGTCAATTACCAATATGCGAGCAAAGACATGAGTCTGAACCAATGTGTAGAGAGGTTAACCGCTAGAGCCAATTATGCAGTTGACTTTGTACGAACTAAATATTTGAGCACGGGCATTGTAAGATTAATTGATGAAGGCGAATTTTATATTGGAAAATTGATTGATATAGGTGAGTATTCTTTTATTTTGGCGCAGACTAAGCATAGGGATGCGCCTGAATTGCCAAAAACATCTTCTATAACGATCAGAAGAAAAGGAGTTAACTTGTGTACCATAACCTATGATTGTTCATCCCATAATGTGAGCGTTGAGCATATGACGACATACCAAATTGAAAAGGACCTGGTGGAATATTTGGGAATGGTGCTAAAGTTTGTTGGCTACCAGCTGTGGCTTCCTTTGGTCAAGACAAAGCCCGAGCATAAGTATAGTGTTGATGACTTGTTAAGGGAAGGATATTTGGTCAATGACGGTGATAGCATTAGGCCTGCAAATGAGCCTGGAAAAGACATTCCGAGCGTGATTTACCCCAAGCCACTCGAAAAATTGTTTAGGGCTGGAAGAAGGCATTGGTGAAATTATTTCTATGAACATTGCAATAGTCTCTTCCTCAAAAGACCCTGCAGGGATTAATATCAGGAATAATCTTATTGAATTGTTTGATTTCAAAAAAACCAGTGAGAAATTTGACAATAATGATACTTTTCAATTCGGTATTAGGAATAATAATATTAAACTGTACTTAACCAATGAAGACTTAATCTTCTCAGAAAACATAGACGAGAAAATAAATGCAGACATTTTTATTTTTGCATCCAAGCACAGGAGCAAGGAAGGCACAAGAAGCTTTGCAGTCCATCCCATAGGAAACTGGGGCAAGGCTGAATTTGGCGGAAGCGAAAAAAAGCTGGTTTTATCCTCTGCAGTTTTATTAAAAAATTTATTTCTTGAATTAAGCAATGATGCAAAAGATACAGATTATGAATTGACTATGGAAGCCACCCATCATGGCCCTTATGTTGAAAAGCCCTCTGTTTTTGTAGAGATTGGAAGCACAGAAGAAGAATGGAGTGATAAATCAAATGGCGAGATAATCGCAAAAACAATAATGAAATCATTAAGCAATGAAAATAAGAATTATAAAATAGCTTTTGGGATTGGCGGTCCGCATTACTGCAGCAATTTCAACAAAATTGAGTTGAGGACGGACATTGCTTTTTCTCATTTCTGCCCTAAATATATGCTTGAAAAGCTTGATGAGGAATTAATAAGGCAGTCAATCCAGAAGACAACTGAAAAAGTTGATTTTGTCGTTCTGGACTGGAAAGGCTTGGGAAAAGAAAAGCAAAGGATTGTTGAAATGTTAAAGAATCTGGATTTGGAGTACAAAAGATCAGACCAAGTTTTAAAGGATTAGGCTGCCAATCTTTCTATTGTTTGTGTTCTATGCGCTTCTTCAAGCCTCTTTTGGTATATTTGGGCTGTCTTCTCGAATTTCTGGCTTATCCCAACTTTTACCATGTGCATTCCTTCCATGGCTTTTGTCAAAGCCTTAAGGAGAAAACTTTTCGTTCCTATAGTGTAGTCAACCAAATTTCTAAGGAATCCTATGTGTCCGTGGATTATCAGCCTTGCTTCCTCCAATGTTTTAATTGCTTTTATGAAAAGTGATTTTTCAGCCTGTGCCACATCCATTTCAATCTTCGCAATCTTTTCACTCATCTCTTGAAGCTCTTCCTGATCCATCAGGGATTGGATGTTTATTTCTCCGTTAAGTGATGCTCCCTCGACAGCCTGCTTGACCAATTCATCAAATTCCCTGTGGGCAGCTAAAATTCGCATATAATACTCGAACCCTATCCTAGCTGCTTCTTCAGCCTTATAGGCTGTTCTGAGCGCATTGTCAAGAATATCAATCAATGGAATAAGCTTTTGCTCATCAACATTAATTATTTTTATGGATATACCTGAAATCAAATCCAATATAACCGCGGAATCTCCCGCAACATTGATTAGTATTTCCTCCGGAGTCTCATACTCCAAAGAGTTAAAGTGAAGCTCAGCGCTTTCAGTTCCTCTTTTCAGTCTTTTGTCTTCTGCATCTATTTCCTTCTCAGATTTTTGCACTGATTTCATCATATCTTTAACCTTTTGAAGTTCTATAGTGGCTGTCATAACATCCTGCCGAATCATATTTATAGTTCCAATCATCCTTTTGTCCAAATCCAAAAGTTGGGCGTGGGCGCTGCGCAAGGTTTCAATATTTCTCTTGATTCTCATAGAAATATCCAACCATAAAGACCGCGCCTGAGCTAATGCGGCCGCACTCTGGGGTTCAAGTGATCCTGGCGATGATTTTTGAGCCTTTTTTATTTCTTCTCCTTTTTTTTCTAATTGCTTTTCCAGCGCTTGGAATTCCCGCTTTCCGAGCTTTTCAAGCTTTTTTTCCTGAGCCTTTGCTCTCTGTTCAATAATTCTTGCACGATTCTCAGCCTCTTCAGCAACTTTAAGCAATTTCGCGGCTTCATTAAAGGTTTTTCTCCTGTGATTAACTTCAAATTTTTCATTTTCTCCAAGCTTAAGCAATTCTGTGGTTATTCCTTTACCCACGCTATCCTTGATGTATTTTTTTGCCTGCACATCGACCTCGCTCAAAGAAGAAAAATTTTGCAGATCGCCTACAAAAGCGTTGATCTGGTATTCCAATCCTTTCATCGCCTCATGATCATGAAATTCATATTTGGAGAAATTCTTTATCAGGTGAGCGAATTCGTATGAAGAAGCAGCAACAGCAGCCTGATGCATTTCTTCAGATACATTGAATTGTTCTTCTTTGACAAGAGCATATGTCGCTTTTGCTGACGCGTTAGCTGCACCTATACCTTGTTTTGCCATAACTTTTGCATATCTGCCAATTCTGACTGTTCCTTTAATCCCTCTTCTCAAGCCTCGATACATCCATCGTGCAGTTGCAAATCCTAAGGCAGTATATCCAAGATTTCTGATGGCTCTCCTCTCACCCCATCCACCATAAGTCAAATTCCGATTTCTAGCTCCAATCTCAATCGCTACAAACGCAACAACTCCAACGATCAAGACACTGCCAATTGATGCGAAATTAGAACTGAATATGCCGCTAATGGAGTCCAAAATTGTCATTAGCATGATTCTTTAAATCCAGCTTTAAATACTTTATCAAAACATGGCTCAGTAGAAATCCTAGTTAAATTTAAGACCTAGCCAGCCGTTAGGCTGTGCT
>CAZMBY010000023.1:0-19322 GCA_964564925.1 uncultured Methanosarcinales archaeon | reverse complement strand
TTTATGGAGATGACAAAATTATTGAAGCCATTGATAATTTCTGAAAAAGGAAAAGGCGTCAAGGTAAAGCCTAAAGTCGTTATTGAGGTTGGGTATGAAGAAATACAAAAAAGCCCGACTTATGAGAGTGGTTTTGCACTCAGGTTTCCTAGAGTCATAGGAATTCGCGAGGATAAAGGACCTGATGAAGCATCTAGCTTGGACTATGTAAAGAAATTGTATGCAGGGCAGAAGAAGAGTTGAAGTTATTCATTTTTAATCAAAACTAAAAGTTGGTGGTAAATAAGGTCTAAGTTTTCTCGGCATAACATCATCTAAGTTTTCAATATCTTTGTCAGTTAACTCTATTAGATTTTTCTTATTTTGCTCATAAAACCGTCTCTTTAATTCTTTTCTTTTCAGATATTTTTCTTCTTCCAAACCCCAAAATTCTATCCAAACCTTTTGTCCAAGCGGAATAAAAAAGTCACAATACACTTCTTCTTCAATAGGGACTCTTCTTTCGTAAGCATGAACAATTCCTTTATGATACAACCAATTGTCAATTATTTGTTCGGCTTTTGACCTTACCATATGCCCATCTTCAGTTCGAAAATTTGCTTCAAATTTTGTCCTAAAATTACTTTCTTCTTCTTCAATTTCCGTAAACTTATAATGAGTTGATTTCTTTTGTTCACTCTTATTATTTTTTAACCAACATTCATAGCATAAGGGTTTATTATCTTTCTTCCATATCCCACAATCTTGACATTTTGTGATTTTACCCTCATCTCGTAGCCTAAAGCATTCTTTACACAGAGGATAAAATCCGGACTTATTTTCACATATTTGACAAACCATAATTGATATAATTGATACGCTCAATATAAAACTTTTTATCAAAAACCTTATATACATCCCAAAAATCCTCATTTTCATGATAGTAGGCTTTGGTTTCACGAAATTAAGCGCGGAGAAGAAGGAACAGGTCAAGGGAAAGATTGATATAAACAACAATGTCAGCGTCAAGGATGTTGTTGAGGACAACCTATCATTGGGAAAAGACAAGCAGAACATCGTGAAGTTCATTTTTGAGTTTACGGCAAATTACGAGCCTTCTGTCGGCAAGATCCTCTTTGAGGGTGAAGTCCTTTACCTGGAAGAGCCAAAAAAGGTCAGGGAAATCCTCAGCTCATGGAAAAAGGACAAGAAACTGCCCAAGGAAATCATGGGAGGGATACTGAACGCAATCCTTACAAAATGCAATGTGCAGGCATTGATATTAAGCCAGGAAGTCAACTTGCCACCTCCGATTCCAATGCCGAAAGTGCAGATGCAAGCCCCTGAGAAGAATTATATTGGGTAAACAATTTCTATCCTTTAATCAAAACATTTATAAAATATCTATTCTTATTCTTTAGTAGAAAATGGCAGACAAAGAGCTTAAACTGAAAGTTGCGGAAGCAATACAGGATGATGTAAACAAAGGTATAGTCAGAATTGACTCTGGATACCTGTCTGAAGTGGACATAAAGGCTGGAGACATTGTTGAGATAGAAGGAGAGAGAAAAACAGTTGCCATTGCTGATCGCTCCTATCCAGGAGATATAGGCTTGAATATAATAAGGATGGATGGCATAATAAGAAAGAATGCCAAAACTGGAATTGGCGAAATTGTAAGAATAAGGAAAGCAATTGTGAAAGAGGCAAAGAAAGTTGTTATTGCGCCTGCAAGAAAAGGAATTGTAATCCGGGCAAGCCCGGAAGTGTTCAAGCAGGGACTGCTTGGCAGGGCTGTTGTAAGGGGCGACATAGTTTCGCTTGGAGGGGCAAGAAGACGAAAGACAACTATGATGAACAATCCTTTCTTTGATGAGGATATATTCAGCATTCTGGATGAAAGCATGATGGGCATCGGCTTTGGAGACATAAAGTTTGTGGTTGTGGACACAAACCCAAAGCAGCCGGTTATCATCCTCGACCAAACTGAAATTGAATTTAGGTCAGAAGCTGTTGAAATAGAGGAAGAAAGAGTTCCGGAAGTGACCTATGAGGATGTTGGCGGCTTGGAAGACGAGATAAAAAAAGTGAGGGAGATGGTTGAGCTGCCGTTGAAGCACCCCGAGATTTTTGAAAGGCTCGGGATTGAAGCGCCAAAAGGGGTTTTGCTCCACGGGCCGCCTGGAACAGGAAAAACTTTGCTGGCAAAGGCAGTTGCAAACGAGACTAATTCGCATTTCATTTTAATAAATGGGCCGGAAATAATGTGTGTTGATGGCGAAACAAAAATTCTTACAAATCCAAATGGAAGCATAAAAGCAAAAGATATTTTTAATAATGCGACTAAAAAGGGAAAAATAGAGGGAGATAAGATAAAAGTTGTTGAGCTTAAAAAACCAATTTCAACATTTTCCTATGATAAGGATGGCAAGATTTCCAAGGCTAAAATAACACATGTAACCAAATTGAAGGCTCCTTCATACGAAGTCGAATTTAGTGATGGGAATAAAATGACTGTTTCAAAAAACCAGCCATTTTTGATTTACCAAGACGGAGAACTAATCTGGAAAAGGCTTGAAGAATTAAAGGAGAGCTGCCTGGTTGCGAAAATAAGGGATGTTGAAGTCAAGGGGAAGAGCCATAAGATTAATTTCTCAATTGAAAATTTGATAAAAAGGAAAGGACTCTATGCAATCACAAGCAGAAACTTATCAAGAAGCAACTGGATCAGGCTGCCTCAAAAAACTTCCCCTGAACTAATGGAACTCTTAGGGTTGATAATGTCTGATGGTAATATTGAAAAGAAAAAAGAAAGCATCATTTTTGCAAACAACGATGCAGTTTTAAGAATGAGGTTCAAAGAATTATTAAGAAATTTATTTGGTATAAGCAACTCCAAAGAATACAAAGATGGCAGAGTAGTGGTTTATTCCAGATTGCTGGCTGAATATGCCAATGCCTTGGGCATAGATTCGGGAAAAAAAGAAAGCAAGATCCCAAATTACATGTTTAAATTGCCGAAAAGCGAGATTGAGTCGTTTGTAAAAGGATATTTTGATGGAGATGGCTGCGTATCTATGACACCATTCACTACAAAAGAAGGCAAAAAATCGCTCTATCCAACTCCGAAAATATTTTGCAAGTCAAGAGAATTTTTGCAGGATCTCCAGTCATTGCTTCAGTTGAGACTAGGGATATCAACTAAACTTAATCCTCATAAGACTCCAAAAGGCTTAATGCACGAATTAGTGGTTAGGGGGCATGAAGGGAGGAAAAAATTCTTATCGATTGGAAGCGCATCTTCAAAATTAGAAAAAATTAAAAGAATTATTCTAAATCAAAAGACAAAAGAATTTGAGAATTTACCTGTTCCAACATATTTGGTTAAATCGATGAAGGAAAAAATGCTTTACAGGAATTTTAGAAACAATGATTATTATATCTATGGAAAAGGAAAGTTTACAAGATATTCCCTGAATAAGCTATTTAATTTGGCAGATAAGCATAAAATTGTTGACGATACTCTGACACAGGAATTCAATTTATTGAACAGGAATGACATTGGATGGGAACAAATCAAAAAAATAAATTTTGTTGGTGAAAAAGAATTATATGATTTTACGGTTGATAAGGACAGTTTTGTAACGCAAAATTTGCTGCTACTGCATAACTCGAAATATTACGGTCAGTCAGAAGAAAACTTGAGAAAGAAATTCGAAGAGGCAGAGAAAAACGCTCCTTCAATAATCTTTATCGATGAGATTGATGCGATTGCCAGCAAGAGAGAAGAGACCAGAGGGGAAGTGGAAAGAAGAGTTGTTGCGCAATTGCTTGCATTGATGGATGGCTTGCAAAGCAGGGGAAAAGTTGTCGTGATAGCAGCGACAAATGTCCCTAACATTCTTGATCCGGCCTTGAGAAGACCTGGAAGGTTTGACAGGGAATTGGAAATTGGAGTTCCTGGAAAGGAAGGCAGGCTGAACATACTTAAGATTCATACAAGAAATATGCCGCTGTATACAAAGGAAAATATGGTGAAGGACTCAGATTTTGAGACTAACTACAAGGAAATAATCATGAACCTGATCAGGCACAAAGACATCAATTCAAAAAACCTTGAGAAGACAATCAACAAATATCTTGTGGAGAATCCTGAAAAAAATGAGATGTTTAAGAAAATTGACTATTCAAAGCTGAGAAAATATTTTGACAAGGTCCATTCTGATTCAAGAATTGTGCATTTGAAGGACCTGTCTGAGGTGACTCATGGATTTGTTGGAGCTGATCTTGCATCATTGTCAAAAGAGGCAGCCATGATAGTATTGAGGAATGCAGTTGAAAAGGAAGGCATCAAGTTGAGAGAAGACGAGCCTTTTCCAAAGGAATTGCTTGAGAAGCTCATCATCACACAGCAGGATTTCAAGGAAGCCTTGAAGACTGTAAGGCCAAGCGCATTGAGGGAAGTTCTCATTGAAAAGCCTAATGTCAAATGGGCTGACATAGGAGGATTGGCTATTGTAAAGCAGGAACTGATAGAGGCTGTTGAATGGCCATTGAAGCATCCTGATGCATTCAAGAGGCTTGGTGTAAGGCCGCCAAAAGGGATTTTGCTCTTTGGAGCTCCTGGTACGGGAAAGACCTTGCTTGCAAAGGCTGTCGCAAATGAAAGCGAATCCAATTTTATTTTGGTGAAAGGACCGGAGCTTTTAAGCAAATGGGTGGGAGAGAGCGAGAAGGCTGTGAGGGAAATCTTCAAGAAAGCACGGCAAGTCAGCCCTTGCATCATTTTCTTTGATGAGATAGACGCTTTAGCGCCAAAGAGGGGAATGAGCTCTGACAGCCATGTGAGCGAGAGAGTTGTCAACCAGCTGCTGACGGAGATAGATGGATTGGAGGACCTACATGATGTTGTTGTGATTGCAGCAACAAACAGGCCTGATATTGTCGACACTGCTTTGCTGAGGCCCGGAAGATTCGACAGGATGATTTTGACGCCAATTCCGGACGAAGCCACAAGGCTTGAGATATTCAGGGTTCATACAAAAGGCATGCCGATTGCTGTCGAGCAGAGAAAACAGAAAAAAATTGTTGCGAAAATCGGAAAAGACGGAATGGCGGCAGATACGGAAATTGAAACTGAGAATAATGGGATCAAGTCAAGAGATGATTTTCTTCAATACCTTGCGAAGAAATCAGAAGGATATGTCGGAGCAGATATTGAATCGATATGCAGGGAAGCCGCAATTCTCGCATTGAGGGAAGACATAGAGTCAAGGGAAATCCTGCCAAGGCATTTTGACAAGGCAATGCAGAAAGTGCGCCCTTCAGTCACAAGAGATGTAGAAAAGGCATACGAGGAGCTGCAGGAGCATTTCACAGCAGCAAGGGCAAAGCAGATGCTTGACGAGAAGCCAGGGTATATGGGATGAAAGAAATCAGAATTTTCTTGTTAACTCATCAATTTTTCTATCAAGCTCATACATAGCATGTTCAAAGTACCTTCCAGGTGAAGTTCCATATCTAAGTATTGGATTTACAGTTCTCCATGATTCTTCAACTTGAGAAGGCGTTTTTCCAGTTGTTTGCTTATAGCGGGTATGGGCAGCAACGCCTAAATTCGTGAGGGCAGCGACCAATAACAAGGCAGTCAAACCATTTAATATAGGTTCTGGAATCAATCGCATAAGTTTATCATCTACTTTATCGATTGTCTTATCCACTTTATCGATTGCTCTACTCACTAAATCATTATCCCCAGACATAAAGTACATGAATGCGGTATAATATATAAATTTTTTCTTGAAATTTTCAATTGAATAACAAAAATTAAATTTTTTTCGCAACCTTTAAATAAACTCTTTCTAACTTTTTCAATTATGAAACCTGAATCTGGCGATGTTGTTAAAGTCCACACTGGAGATGAGACTTATGAAGGAATCCTGATGCCAAGGCCTGATATTTTCGAGAAAGACCACACCATAATAAAACTGGAGAATGGCTACAACATCGGGATAGAAAACAATAAGATAAGCAAGATTGAAGTTGTCAAAAAATATGAAAGGAAAGCGGAGAAAAAGCACAAGATAAGCCATAAGAAAGGATTGCCTAATGTTTCAATCCTCTCGTTTGGAGGGACGATTTCTTCAAGAGTTGATTACAAGACAGGAGGAGTTTATGCTGATTACACAGCAGAGGATTTCGTTGAAATGATTCCTGAGCTTAAGGATGTTGCAAATTTAAAGGCAGAGAAAGTGATGGGAGTTTTCAGCGAGGACATGGCTCCAGAAGAATGGCAGTTGATGGCAAGAAGAATTGCAAAGGAGCTTAATGATGAAGAAATTGATGGTGTTGTTGCAACACAAGGCACAGACACTCTGCATTTTTCTACTGCAGCAATGTCCCTTTTTCTTCGCAACCTGAACAAGCCAGTTATTTTTACTGCAGCGCAGAGGAGCATTGACCGAGGCAGTTCAGATGCATTTTCCAATCTGCTATGCGCTGTTAATGCAGCTGCTAAGTTTGACGGAGCAGCTGTTGTAACCTGCCTGCATGGAACTAGCGATGATACTTATTGCATCCTGAACAGAGGAACTAAAGTAAGGAAGATGCACACAAGCAGGAGAGATGCTTTCAGGCCAATAAATGAGCTTCCTCTTGCCAAAGTTTATGAAGATGGCAGAATCGAAGTTTTGAATGAGAATTATAAGAAAAGAAGCAATGAAAAAGTTGTTGTTGAAGACAATTTTGAGCATAAAACAGCATTGATTTATGTTTATCCTGGCATGAATCCGGAAATTCTTGATTTTTATAGGAAAGAAAAATATAAGGGTGTTGTGATTGGCGCGACGGGACTTGGGAATGTCTCAACAATGAGTCCAAAATATTCATTAACTAAAAAAATAAAAGAATTGGTTGACAATGGAATTGCCGTAGTTATCGCTCCCCAGACAATATATGGCAGAGTTCATCCATATGTTTATTCGCCATTAAGAAAATTGTCAATCGAGTTGAACTGCATCTTTGCAGAGGACATGCTGCCAGAGACAGCTTATATCAAGCTTGGCTGGGTTTTAGGCCAAGCACGGAACATAGAAGAAGTCAAGGAAATGATGCTCACAAATTATGCAGGGGAGATAAGCGAAAGGACGGATGAAAAGGCGTTTTTATATTGAAATGTCCATAACACTATTGTTTCGGAATTAACAAAATATTTATTAAGTTAAATAAGAGTCTAGTTTTATGACTATAAAAATTTTGATTACTGGCGGAACGTTTGACAAAGAGTACAATGAATTGGATGGAACTTTATTCTTCAAGGAAACGCACTTAGATTCAATGTTGAAAATTGGCAGGTCTAAGCTTGATATTAAAATAAGAACTGCTATGTTAATGGATAGTTTGGACATGACTGACTCTGATAGACAACTTATCTTGGAAACTTGTAAGAAATCTAAAGAAGATAAAATTGTAATAACTCACGGAACTGATACTATGGTAGAAACTGCACAGATTTTAGGAAAGAATATTGGAGGCAAAACTGTTGTATTGACTGGCGCTATGGTACCTTACATTTTTGGTAGTTCAGATAGTCTATTTAATTTGGGCTGTGCCTTGGCTTTTGTGCAAATTTTGCCTCATGGCGTTTACATTGCCATGAATGGAAAATATTTCCATTGGGATAATGTTAGAAAAATAAAAGAAACTGGAGAATTCAAAACAATTAAATAACCATATAATAAAATATTTCTTCAATGCTCCCAATTCAAGACTTGCTAAACAAAATCAAATGGGACAAGAGGGAAAATCCAGAACAATATTCGATTTTCTACCTTGACAGGATTCTTAACAAGCTGATCCAGATTCCCTACACAAAGATTAAAAAGCTTGAAGGCTCTTTCATGGTTATTGGCGAGGAAGAAACAGATATTCCTTTGCACAGGATTAAGAAAGTAATGAAAAACGATGCTGTTGTTTGGGAGAGGAAATGAAAAATTATATTAGGGGAACAATAGTGGGACTAGGTTTATTAATTGGAGGTCTCGGAGGTTTTTATTACAGGGAATATTTTCCTCCTGTAACCAAGTTTATATTTGATTATGACAAAAATGAAACTGCTGTTAAAGCTGGAAGCGTTGTTGCGGGCGCAGGCTTAGGCACAATAATTGCAATGGCTTTGACAGAATTATTAAAAAGGCAAAATAGATTTTAAATGATATGACAATAAACTATGAGCAACTTGGCTTCAAATGCGGTCTTGAAATCCACCAGCAGCTTGAAGGCAAAAAGCTCTTCTGCAACTGCTCTACACTGAACTCCGACAAAAAGCCCGATGTAAGCGTCCAGAGAAGATTAAGGGCTGTGGCAGGAGAGACAGGAGATGTTGACATTGCTGCTGAATTCGAGATGTCTAAAAACAAAAAATTCCTTTACGAAAGCAATTCTGAAGACACTTGTTTAGTAGAGTATGATGAGGAGCCGCCGCATGAATTGAACAAGAAAGCCCTTGACACAGCATTAAAAGTTGCATTGCTCCTGAACGCCAAGATAGTTGATGAAATACAGGTCATGAGAAAAACCGTCATTGATGGGAGCAATGTCTCGGGATTCCAGAGGACTGCTTTGGTTGCAATGAACGGGCACATTGAAACAGGAGATGGAAGCATTGTCAAAATCCCAACAATATGTATTGAAGAAGAGGCAGCGCAAAAAATTGGCCAAGAAAAAGACTTTGTAAAGTACAGGCTGGACAGGCTCGGCATCCCGCTGATTGAGATTGCCACAAGTGCTGAGATAAAAAGTGCGGAGGATGCAAAGGAGATTGCGGCATATATTGGAATGGTTTTGAGGAGTGTTGAAGGCATCAAGAGGGGATTGGGCACGATAAGGCAGGACGTGAACATATCTATTCAAGAAGGTGCAAGGACTGAAATAAAGGGCTTCCAGGATTTGAGAAGCATCCCCAAAGTAATTGAGTATGAAGCAAGAAGGCAAGCTGACGCAATCAAGCAAGGCAAAAAACTTCAAAAAGAGGTTAGGAAAGCAGAGCCGGACTCAACAACATCTTTCCTGAGGCCGTTGCCCGGAGCAGCCCGGCTTTATCCAGAGACGGATTGCATGCCGATAAGGATAAGCAAAGAATACATTGAAAATCTCAAGAAGCATCTGCCTAAACTGCTGCATGAAAAGCTTGAAGACCTTGAAAAGAAATACGGGCTTCCAAAAGGGCTTGGCAAGGAATTGATTGATTCTGACTTTGAGCGTCTTGCCAATAAATTTGAAAAACTGGAGCCATTGATAATAGCAAGGATACTCATAAACACTCCAAATGATGTAAAGAGAAAACTGAAAATAGAAGATTTTGAAGAAATATTATCCTACTACAATGATGGAAAAATAGCAAAGGAGGCAATCATAGACTTATTGGTAAAAAAAGCAGGAAATGAAAAGATTGATCTACAAGAATTCGAAACCGTTTCTGAAGGGCATTTGGAAGAGCAAATTAAGAAAATAATTGGGGAAAAACCAAACCTCAATGCCAGCGCCTATATGGGATTAGTGATGGCCAAGTACAGGGGCAAGGTAGATGGAAAAGTAGTGATGGAAATTGTGAAGAGGCTTGTTGAGTAACATTTATAATAAACTACAAATCTCTTTTGATTGGTGATAAAATGGCATTCGGAAAGTTTGACAAGAGCCTGGACAAGGAAATATTCTCTGAAACAATACAATTTGAAACGAGCAGGATAACAGTCGGAGTCTTCTCCTACAATGACGGCGAGAAGAAGTTGCAAATTTCACGGGAAAACATGAGCCAGGATGGAGAATGGAGCTTTGCGAAGCTCGGCAGGATGTTCAAGGACGAGGCTGAAAAGGTGATTCCTGTAATGGAAAAAGCGCTTAAGCATATGTAACTTCTAAAATAAAAACGCGCCGAGAAGGATTTGAACCCTCGGCCTAAAGGTTAGGAACCTTTCGCTCTTTTTGGTATTATTAGCATTTCCAAGCTGAGCTACCGGCGCATTTTCAACTGATTATCTAAAGTTATTTAAAAACTTGCTTACAGCATATTTATATATAGTTTGGAATTGCCCATCAGTAATATTTATATATAACTCTTGCGAGCATCGGGAAAAAATGGAAGCGGAAATTTTAATGGACATAAGGGAAGAGGAAAAGAAAGCAGAGGCAATACTGGAAAAAGCAAGAAAGGAAAAGGAAGCAATAATCCAGGAAGCCATCAAGGAATCTTCAAGGCTATTGGCGGAAAAATCAGAGGAAATGAGAAAGTCGAAAGAAAAAAAGTTGTTGGAATTCATGGAAAAATCTGTTCAAATGAAAGAAGAGAAATTAGCCGAGGGAAGGGCAAATGCAAAGCAGGTGAAAGCCAAGGCCGAGAAGAGCATATCCAAGACTGTAGAATTTCTGATTCAAAAATTTGAAGAGATGATTTGAAATGCTTAAGCCTTACGAGATGAGCAGCGCAATCATTGCAGGCCCAAATGAATACCTTGAAGCCACAATAAAAGAGCTCCATAAGCTTAGGATTTTGCATATAGTGGAGCATGCAAAGAGCGAGCTTGCGGATATCGGCAAGCCACTGGAAAGCGCAAACAAGCTTTCCGAGATTCTTGTCAAGGTTAGGGCATTGATTTCGGCGCTTGAAATAATAAAAGGAGACTATGAATACAAGTCCATAAGCATGTACGACATAGAGAAGAACACCAACAAGCTTTCTGACCAAGTCAGGTCATTATCAGAAGAATTGAAAAAGAATGACGAAGCAATCTCAAGATTTAAGTCCGTCAAGGATGAGCTGAAAATATTGGAAAAAACCAATATCCCGCTTGAATCCTTTTCAGCTTACAACTCGCTTGCATATTTCACTGGATACACTAAGGACAATAATGCCTTAACCTCCATCAAAGCAGAAATTTCAAAAACAACAGATAAATTCATGATATTTGGCGATAAGAATGAGAAAAAAACATTCACTGCATTGTTTGTGGATTCCAAGAGCAAGGACAAGGTTCAGGCTGTTCTGCAGAAATACAATTTCGCTTACATTAATTTTTCCCACATCTCGGGGCTTAAAGGCAATGCCCAGTCCAACCTCAAGAGAATAGAATCAGAAGTGCTCAAGAATGAAAAATCAAGGAGAGAGATCAAGGCCAAGCTTTTCCAGATAAGCAAGGACTCGAAGGATTCACTTCTCGCTGCTGAGGATTTCCTGAGCGAGCAGCTCGAAAAAGCCGAAGCTCCCCTAAAATTTGCATCTACTTCATCGTCTTTTCTGGTAAAAGGTTGGATTCCCACGGGAACCCTGAGCGATGTCATTGAAAAATTGAACAAGGCAGCAAAAAATAAGATTTACATCCATTTCCAGCCAGCAGGCAAGCATGACAAAGTGCCCGTAAAAATGAACAACCCAAAATTTGCAAAGCCCTTTGAATTTTTCATGGACTTGTATAGCATACCTGCATACAAGGAAATTGACCCAACTTTCTTCGTGTTTCTAACATTCCCAATTTTTTTCGGCATAATGCTGGGTGACATAGGATATGGATTGGTAACGCTGCTGCTTTTCTGGATTTTAAAAATAAAGATGCCCAAGGCAAGAAGTATATTTAACATACTGATTCTGGCATCATTTGTGACAATACTTTTTGGATTCTTTTTTGGGGAATTTTTTGGCATTGAAGTAATTCATCCACTGATCAGCAGGGAGCATGAGATGTTCAAATTATTGTACCTTGCCATAGCAATAGGCGTTGTGCATATCAATTTAGGATTGGCGCTGGGCATAGTGAATGAAACAAAGATGCACGGATTTATGCATGCTGTCTTTGCGAAAGCCAGCTGGATCCTGCTGGAAGCTGGAATTGCGGTGCTTGCATTGTCAATCTTTAAAATAATCAAGGTGCCAGTTTGGGTTGGAGTCACATTCTTGGTGGTGGCAGTTTTGATGCTGCTGAAAGGAGAAGGCATCAGGGGGCTCATTGAGCTGCCGAGCATTCTGACCAACATTATGTCATACGCAAGATTGATGGCAATTGGATTGTCTTCTGTCATACTTGCCGTCATAGTCAACGAGCAGGCAGGACAATTCCTGCACAAAGGAGGATTTTTTATACTCATTGGGATACTAATATTAATAATAGGGCATGCAATCAACATACTGCTCGGAGTTGTTGGTGGATTTTTGCATTCCCTGAGGCTGCATTATGTTGAATTTTTTTCAAAATTTTTCCATGGTGGTGCAAAAAAATATGCGCCATTCGGAGCAAAAGAATGATCAAAATTAGTGGGATTGAGAGTGAGTTGTGAGCGAGTTCGACGAGCTCACTCGCATGTCACACAAAATCCCGCTTGATTAAAGCGTCAACCGATTTTGCGGTTGGAGGTAAAAATGGCAATAGAAATTGGGACTGGGCTTGTTGCATTGGGAGCCGGCGTTGCAATCGGCTTGAGTGCAATAGCAGCTGCAATGGCTGAAAGCACAATTGGCGCAGCGGCTGTGGGAGCAATGGCTGAAAAGGAAGAGCTGTTCGGTAAAGGCTTGATACTTACCGTTATCCCCGAGACGCTGGTCATATTCGGGCTTGTAGTAGCCATACTGATATTGAATTTGGCAACAGGCGGCTAAGCTAAAAAAATGGGACTTGAAGCTGTCAAGGAAGAGATAATTAGGAATGCAAAGGAAAGCTCCTCGGCTTTGGTAGCGGAAGCCAGGAAGGAAGCGAATAGAATAACAAGAGATACAGAGAAGAAGATTGAGGAGATGAAGGCGAAGAATGAAGAGGATGTGAAGAAAGCAATAGACCTTATGAAAAAACAGCAAGTGGCAGCAGCAGAGCTCGAAATAAAGAAGATGGCGCTTGATTCGAAAAAGCAGGCCATTGAAAAAGCGTTCGAAGAAGCCAAATCAAAGCTTGAAAATATGGATGATAAGAAAAGAGAGCCTTTTTTGAAGAAGATCCTTGAAAAGGCAGGCAAGGAAATTGAGATAAGCCATGTTTATTGCAACAAGAAAGACTCAAAATTCCTGAAGGGAATGAAGACAGAGAATGCAGACATCATCGGCGGAATAATAGCAGAGAACAGAGAAAAAACCATTAGAGTGGACTACTCATTTGAGACAATGTTTGACTCCATTAAGGACAAGGAATTGCAGCACATAAGCAAGATTTTGTTTGTTTAAAATGATGCAGCTTGAACAGCCAAAAATCCTGAAGCTTGGATTTTATCCATATACTTACGTCAGGACATCTGTGATGAAATCCATGCTTTTCAGGAAGGAAGACTACCAGAGAATGCTGAAGATGGGCTTTAATGAGATTGCCAAGCTGCTGCAGGAATCAAGCTATAAGAATGAGATTAATTCATTTGCAGCAGACTATTCGGGAGCCGATCTGCTTGAGCTGGCTCTTATTAAGAGCCTTGCAGGCTCTTTCAAGAAATTGATGATGATATCCCCTAAAGAGCTCTCGTTGCTCATAAAGCAATATGCAAAAAGAAAGGATGTAGAGGACATAAAGACAATACTGAGGGGAAAATTCACTAAATCCGATGAAAACACCATAGTAAGGTCGATAACAGGGGCAGGGACATTGAACTATGAATTTTTGCTGTCTCTAATTAAAAAAGAATCTGTTGAAGATATTTTGAAGGATAACAAGCTGGTGGATTTTTCATATTTCGACGAGGCGCTAAAAGACATGAAGGAAAAAAACAGCTTGGTTGCCATTGAAAACATTTTAGACAGGAATTACTATGAACAACTGATTAAATTTTCGAAAATTTTGCCAAGAGAAGGAGGCTTGTTTAGGTCTTTCATCTCCAAAGAAGTGGAGATATTGAACATTCTCACTTTGCTAAGGCTCAAAAGAGCAGGATTCAGCAGGGGAGAGCTTGCTAAATTTATAATTCAATCTCATGAATTGGGCGGTTCAAGAATAAAATCATTGGCAAACCTTGAAAGCATGGATGAGATTGCAAAATCCTTGGAGGGGACAGAGTACGAAGATGCTGTTGCAAATGGCATTGAAGAATTCAGGAAAAGCGGATCCTTGATAATGCTTGAGACGAGATTGTACAAGCATTTGCTCAAGCATTCTATCTTATTGCTGCACCAGCATCCTTTGTCAGTTAATGTGATACTTGGCTACATGTTCGCAAAAGACATTGAAGTAAGGAATCTGAAAATTATCATAAAAGGAAAACAGCTTGGGCTGGAAGAACAATTCATAGAAAGCCAGCTGGTGTTTTGACAAGAATGGTAAAAATTGCAGCAATAGGAAGCAACGAATTTGTTGTGGGATTCCAGTTGGCAGGCATACGGGATGTAATTGAGATAAGCGACAAGCCCTACAACGACCTCAAAAACTTGAGGAGCCAAAAAGGAATGGGTATTGTTGTCATAGAGGATAAGGTAATTGAGGCACTGGAGCCGCATCAAAGGATGGAAATTGAGGCATCTCTAGATCCTGTATTCATCCCCCTTTCAACCAAAATAGAGCAGGACAGCCTGAAAAAACTTATCAAAAAATCAATTGGCGTGGATTTGTGGAAATAAAAAATGATGATTAATAAAAAATCACAAAAATTTAAAATAAGCCCAACTGAAAAGAAAAAATATGTTTTACCAACCAGCCAAGATTTGGAGATATTGAAATCATGCAAAAAACTTGAAAAATTTAAATTATCTGGCGAAGACAAAATTTTAGTCAAAATAATTAAAACTCAATTAGAAAACAATTGGAGAATCCATCTTATAAAAACATTAAATAAAATTTTAAAGAAATATAAAAAATAATACAATGACCACCACACAAGATAAAGGAACTATCTTCAGGATTGCAGGGCCAGTAGTTGTTGCCAAAGAAATAAAGCCAAGAATGTATGATGTCTGCAGGGTGGGAAACGAAAGCCTGATGGGAGAAGTAATCCAGATAGAGGGTGACAAGGTAATAATACAGGTATATGAAGACACATCCGGAATCAGGCCAGGCGAGCCAGTTGTTAACACAGGCGAGCCGCTAAAAGTCGAGCTTGGCCCGGGAATGCTCGGAAGCATCTATGACGGGATTCAGAGGCCATTGCCTGTGCTGATTAAGCAGATGGGAGACTTCATCAAGAGAGGCGTTGATGCGCCCGGCTTGGATCAACACAAGAAATGGGATTTCAAGGCAATCGCAAAAAAAGGAGACGAAGTTTCTGGAGGAAGCATAATTGGTGAAGTTGAAGAAAACCCCGGCATAATCCACAAGATCTTGATACCTCCCAACCAGAAAGGAAAAATTTCAGAAATCAAGTCCGGAAAATTTACAGTCAATGAAGTTATTGGGAGCCTAGACAATGGCTATGAGCTTAGGCTTAAGCACAATTGGCCAGTGAGGATTGCAAGGCCTGTAAGCGAGAAGCTGAAGCCAGAAGCGCCTTTGATAACCGGGCAGAGAATTTTTGATGCCCTTTTCCCATTGGCAAAGGGAGGGGTCGCTGCAATTCCGGGGCCGTTTGGAGCCGGAAAATGCGTTTCTGGAGATACTCTAATTTTTGTGAATGATAATTTGATTAGGATTGAAGATTTGTATAATGAATGTTCTAATAATAAAAACAATGAGGTTGTTGAATCAAATAAAAGCGAGAGGTTAGTAAAATTAAAAATTCCATTAAGAATAAAAACATTTAATGGAAAAAAGATTGCAGATGGGATAGCCACGCATGTCTACAAAGGAAAAACAAACTTGCTTATTAAGATTAAAACTGGTTCTGGAAGAGAAGCAATATTAACACCAATCCACAAATTATTCAAGATTTCTCCTCATGGAATAGAAGAAACCGAAGCTTGGAAATTAAATGTTGGCGATTTTATTTTATCACCCACGATGAAGGAATATTCTGTAAATGAAGTAAATGAAGGTTATCTTGAAGTTGATTCTTCAATAGAAATTAATGGTCACATACACATATTAAAATCAAAAATAGAAAGTGTTTTCCAAGATGTAATAATAAAAACAGAATTGATTAAGAAAGAGTGTTATGTTTATGACATAACTGTCCCAAATACGCATAATTTTATTGGCGGAAATTTTCCAATGATTCTTCACAATACTGTATCCCAGCAGCAGCTTGCAAAATGGTCGGATGCGGACATCATAGTTTATGTCGGCTGCGGAGAGAGGGGGAATGAGATGACAGAAGTTCTGACAGAATTCCCGGAATTGACTGACCCGAGAAGCGGAAAGCCATTGATGAACAGGACAGTGCTGATTGCAAACACATCCAACATGCCTGTGGCTGCAAGAGAGGCTTCGATTTATACAGGAGTAACAATTGCAGAATACTACAGGGACATGGGATATTCTGTTGCATTGATGGCGGATTCAACAAGCAGGTGGGCTGAAGCAATGAGGGAAATCTCTTCAAGGCTTGAGGAGATGCCGGGAGAAGAGGGATATCCTGCATATTTATCGACGAAGCTTGCGCAGTTCTATGAAAGGTCAGGTAGAGTTGTTCCGCTTGGGACTAAAAAGGAAGGCAGCATCAGCATAATTGGGGCAGTCTCTCCACCAGGCGGTGATATTTCTGAGCCTGTGTCCCAGTCTACATTAAGAGTTGCGAAAGTTTTTTGGAAGCTTGATGCAAAACTTGCGCAGAGACGACATTTCCCTTCAATTAACTGGCTGGATTCATATTCTAATTATATAAGCATTTTGGAACCATGGTATTCGAAAAATGTTTCTCCTGAATGGAAAAGCCTTGTGGCAGAGATGATGTCAATTTTACAGGAAGAAGATAAGCTGCTTGAAATCGTTCAATTAGTCGGCTCCGACGCATTGCCAGACAGGCAGCAGCTTGTTTTACAAGTTGCAAGGCTGATTAGGGAAGTCCTTTTGCAGCAAAATGCATTCCACGAAATAGATACATATTGTGATTTAAAAAAAACATACCTAATAATGAAATCAATAAACCGTTTTTCAAAGTTAGTTAATGTAGCTTTGGATAACGGCATGAGACTGCAACAAATACTCGATATGAAGGCAAAGGACAGGCTTGGTGAAGTAAAATTCGTCAAGGACTATGAGAAATTGCTGGGTGAAATAACTGCACAGATGGAAAAGGAGCTGAAGGCATAAGATGAAAATACTGATTATCCAGAATATTGCAAGGGAAAGCCCGGGACTGATTGGGGAAATATTAGATGAAAAAGGATATGATTTCGATATATGCGATGCCAATGAAAACGATCTTCCCAATCCATCAGAATATGGCGCAGTTTTTGCATTGGGAGGGCCTGACAGCGCCAATGACCAAACGCAAAAGATGATAAATGAAATTAGTTTGATTAAGGATATCATGGAAGCGCAAATCCCATTTTTTGGCGTTTGCCTTGGGATGCAGGCGTTGGTTAAAGCTGCAGGCGGTGAAGTCTATAAGAATCCTGTGAAAGAAATCGGATGCAAAGATTATGATGGTGCATATTACGAAGTCCATCTAACACAAGACGGGAAGAATGATAAAATCTTTACCGGAATCAAATCACCGTTTAAAATTTTCCACCTTCATGGAGAAACAGTTGGCTTGAAACATGGCATGAAGCTGCTCGGAACTGGAAAACACTGCACAAATCAAATTATCAAAATCGGCAGTAATGCTTATGGGGTCCAAGGCCATCTTGAGGTAACGGAATTGATGCTCAAGAAGTGGCTTGGTGAAGATCCAATGTTTGAAAATTTTGACAATAAAATTGTTATGGAAGATTTTAAATCAATCAAGAATGAATACAGGAAGAATGGAATGAAAATTTTAAGCAATTTTTTGGATTTGGCTGAGAATTCAGAAAAGAAAACTTCCAAAATTATTAGTTCAATGATTGACTAAAATGAAAGAATACAAGACAATAAAAAGAGTTGCCGGCCCGCTTATATTTGTTGAGAAGACAGAGCCTATAGGCTATGCCGACATCGTGAAAATCGCATTGCCTGACGGCACAATTAAAAGCGGCCAGGTGCTTGACACCAGCGAGGAAATTGTTGTTGTGCAGGTTTTTGAGGGAACAGCAGGCATTGATGTCGATTCAAGGGTCAGGTTCTTGGGTGACACCCTTAAGCTAAATGTCTCAAAGGACATGCTTGGCAGGGTTTTGAGCGGATCAGGCAAGCCGATTGACAAAGGGCCGGATGTAATTCCTGAAAAAAGGCTGGACATCATCGGAGCAGCAATCAATCCATTTGCAAGGGCCTCCCCTCATGATTTCATACAGACTGGAATCTCGACAGTTGATGCAATGTTCACGCTTGTCAGAGGGCAAAAGCTGCCGCTATTTTCGGGGTCAGGATTGCCGCATAATGAAATTGCACTGCAGATCGCGAGGCAGGCAAAAGTTGTTGGCAAGCAGGAAAATTTTGTCGTCATTTTCGCTGCGATGGGCATAACAAATGAGGAAGCCCAATATTTCATGAATGACTTTGAGCAGACCGGAGCCTTGGAGAGAAGTGTTGTTTTCCTTAACCTTGCAAATGACCCTGCAGTTGAAAGGCTCGTGACTCCAAGAATGGCATTGACGGCAGCGGAATATTTCGCTTATGAGCATGATGCTCATGTTCTTGTGATTATGACAGACATGACCAGCTATTGCGAATCCTTGAGGGAGATAGGAGCTGCAAGGGAAGAGATTCCTGGTAGAAGAGGCTACCCTGGATACATGTACACAGACCTTGCCATGATTTATGAGAGGGCAGGAGTCATAAAAGGCAAAAAAGGAAGCGTCACCCAAATTCCAATCTTGACGATGGTTGGAGATGACATAACACATCCAATTCCTGATTTGACTGGCTACATCACAGAAGGCCAGATTGTCCTTGCAAGAGAGCTGCACAGGAAAGGAATCTATCCGAGCATTGATGTATTGCCTTCACTTTCAAGATTGATGAATCTTGGAATCGGGCCAACAAGGACAAGAGAGGACCACAAGCAGGTTTCTGACCAGATGTATGCTGCATATGCAGAAGGCAGGGATTTGAGGGGATTGGTTGCGATTGTAGGAGAAGAGGCTTTGAGCGAAAGAGACAAGAGGTTTTTGAAATTTGCAGCTGAATTCGAGGACAAATTCGTAAGGCAGCTGAGGGATGAAGACAGAAGCATTGCCGAGACACTTGATTTGGGATGGAGGCTGCTTGGAGTATTGCCTGAAAACGAGCTTACAAGGATAAGCCCGGAGCTAAGGAAGAAATATTATAAAAAGCTTGATTAGGAAATCCAACTCAGAAATGAATACTGATTCCTGAGTAAGATGATTGTATAAGAATTCATAAATTTCTAAAAGAATGATGCAGATTAAAGGA
>CAZMBY010000022.1:0-19647 GCA_964564925.1 uncultured Methanosarcinales archaeon | reverse complement strand
GGCTGCAAAAATAAAAAAAGGCTTCATGCAGCGCGGATACGGGGCATACAGCTCCTCCGCTGTGGACGAGGCGGCTGCAGCGTATGAAAAAGTGGTTGAGAAAATAATCCTGGCTGCAGAGGTGGAAACTTCAATGAGAAAGCTGCTGAATGAGATTGAAAAGACCAAAAGGAGGGTAAATGCGCTTGAATTTGTAGTGATCCCCAATTTGGACAAAGTCAAGGCATTCATCCAGCTGAGGCTTGAAGAGATTGAGAGGGAAAACATATTCAGGATGAAAAGGATAAAGGCCAAGGCAAGAGCCAGCTGAATGGAGAAAAACAAAAAGCAAAAACTGATCATCCGTGTTGCCGGGATGATAAACCTTGTCAAGATAATTGTTGTTGCCGTATTTTTGATTTACCTTTACTTCTGGATTAAAAGGAATAACTGAAATGTGAGCCTGTTTAAAGCTGTAAAAATAATTGAAATTGAGTTAATCCAACTGCTTGTTTGACAAATATACCAGTTGAAACCAAAAAACTTTTAAAAAACCAAAAATACTTTTTTTAAATGCAAAATTTTTTCACTTTGAATGATCTGGATGTTAAAGGCAAGAGGGTGCTTGTTAGGGTTGACTTCAATGTCCCTCTGGATAAGACGACAAATGATGTTTCTGATGACAAGAGGATAAAGGAGAGCCTGCCAACTATCCAATTTTTAGTTGAAAGTAATGCAAAAATTATACTTTGCTCCCATCTTGGCAGGCCGGATGGCAGAATAATTGGTTCTTTGAAAATGGACAAGGTTGCTGAAAGACTTGCCATATTACTGAATAGGAAGATTAGGAAGCTAAATGATTGTGTCGGAAGTGAAGTTAAGAATGAAATTATGCAGATGAATGAAGGAGATATAATCCTTTTGGAGAATCTAAGGTTTCACCCAGAGGAAGAAGCCAATAATAGAGACTTCTCAAAGCAGCTTGCTGATTTAGCTGAACTCTATATTAATGACGCTTTTGGAACATGCCACAGAGCCCATGCATCCACTTATGGTGTGACGAAATATTTGAAATCTGCTGCTGGATTCCTTGTTGAGAAAGAGTTGAGAATAATGAGCAAGGCAATGGAGATGCCAGTTAAACCTTTTATCGCAATTCTCGGTGGCGCAAAGATTTCTGACAAAATAAAGGTTATTGAGAATCTACTGACGAAAGTAGATAAAATGCTTATAGGCGGAGCAATGATGTTCACTTTCCTGAAGGCTCAAGGAAAAAAAGTGGGCTTTTCAAAATCGGAAGATGACAGCTTAGACATGGCAAAGGAATTGCTGCAGAACAATAAAATCATACTGCCTGTGGATGTTGTTGTTGCTGAAAGACTTGATGCGGATGCAGATTCAAAAGTGGTATACGTTGACAATATCCCGGAAGGTTGGATGGGACTGGATATTGGTCCAAAGTCAGTTGAAAAATACAAACAAATTTTGAAGGACTCCAAAACTGTCATTTGGTCAGGCCCTATGGGCGTCTTCGAGTTTGAAAAATTTGCAAATGGCACAAAGGAAATTGCAAAATTTTTGGCTAGCTTGAACGCGACTACAGTCGTTGGCGGCGGCGACAGTGCAGCTGCAGTAGAGAAGTTTGGATATGCTTCAAAACTCACACATGTTAGCACTGGCGGCGGCGCTTCTTTGGAGTTTATGGAAGGCAAAAAACTGCCAGGCATAGAAGCGCTGGAAGAAAGCTACAAAAATTTCAGATAACTATACTTAAATCCTGGCCAAAAATACCCTTTATCGAGCTTTCAATCTCCTCTTTCAAGTTTGCTATGGAATTTTTTATTTTTGCAGCATCATCAAACAATCTATTGCGCTCTTCATTGCTCTTTTCAATGCTAAGGTTGGTTTCTTCAAGCTGCTTATTGAAGTCCTTGAGTTTTTCTGCAACTCTAGTCGCCGCGATTTTTGCGTCAAGGTCCTCAACATCAGCTTTGAATGAGTAATACTGCTTCAAAAACCCATCAATGAACTCTTTATTCAGCCTTTTTACCTCTTCAAGGTACTTCTCCTTTTTCTTTTCGTCAATTTGCAGCTTGTTCTCATCTAGAAATAATCCAAGATTTTTCAAAACCTGCAGAATAACCAATCCCTTGTCATTTGCAAGCGTTTCAACCGGTTGATTCAGATAATCCAAAACAATTTCCTCATGCTCAAACCCAATGTGGGAGTATTTTCTCAATGGCCTTTCAAGAATAGAAAATGACTGCAGAACCTGGTCTTGCTCGCTATAGAATGCAGCTGATCTGCTTTTCCTTTCCTCGTTCAGCCTTACAAATTCTTTATGGCTGTCACTTTGGTTGAATTTGGCTATGCCTTCCATTATCGAGTCTTTTTCCCTGCTTGCGAGCAGTAAGCTAGCCTCTGCATCCTTCAAATCCACCTCCAAGTTTATCTTTTGCTTAACCCTGATCCTTAAATTTTGTATTTTGTCTCTTGTGTGGTTCACTTTAACAATAGTATCGCTGGTCAGTGCGGATTTAAGTTCCTTGAAAAAAGCATCAAAATTTTTCAGATTTTTTGCGATTTTGCTTGTCTCATTGGCAAAGAATTCCTGCAGGATAGTGTAGCTCCTCAGAGTTGACTTGTTTAAGCTGTTAATCATTTCCTCAAAAAGATTGCAGAAGTCGAGAAGGTAGAAATAATCCTTGTTGTTTATCTCCATATTCCCGAGAAAGGAATTTACTGCCTTAATGTATGCTTTCCGGTTTCCCTCCATATATTGCTTTGCCCTGAAGGGAATGTTTGGGTTTTGGAGTTTTGCATTTTCAAGCACGTCAATATTAAATCTTGCTTTCTGCACTTCTTCATCCACTTTCATCAACACCAGTTCTGCTTGATGCTGCACTTCCTCCATGACTGGCTTTGATCTTTCATTGAGCCACTGTTCAAGGTTCTTGAGCTCAACTTCCATTACCTTTTTAATTTCTTCAGGCTCATCATTTTGAAATATCTTTCTTAAAAATTCAAGCATTTTAAGCTTAATAAGGTACTGGTGCATATAATTTTTACTATTTTACAGGGCTAAAATCATGAAAATGACCGGAAAAACATATTCTCAGCAGAACATAATTCTGGAATTTCACAACCTTTATAAATATCCTAATTTTCCGCAATGAGATTATGGCTTTACCATTGCTAAGCATAGTAATAACGATCAGCATTTTAGCATTATTGTTTGCTGGTTATTTGACAAGACAAGTTCTAAGAAAGGATACCGGAACAGAAGCGATGCAGGAAGTTGCCGGTGCAATCAAGATAGGCGCAGAGGCATTTGTCAAGAGGCAATACACAACGATAGGGATTCTTACAATAGTGCTTGCAGTCATCATATACGGAATCTATGCTTTTTTGGGAAAGAATGACCTTGGCTGGCGCACCTCCGTTGCATTTTTGTTTGGGGCAGTAAGTTCTGCATTGGCTGGAATAGTTGGCATGTGGATTTCTATAAGGACTAATATTAGGGCAGCAAGCGCTGCAAAGAGGAGCATGAATGAGGCTTTTGTCACAGCTTTAAGGGGAGGAGCAGTTTCAGGGATTGTAATTGTAGCGATGTCGCTGCTAGGAGTGTCAATGATATATTATTTCTTCAGCATCGGAATAGAGGATCCAAGAGGCATTCCTTTTTTGATAGTGGGCTATGGATTTGGAGCATCCTTTGTTGCATTGTTTGCACAGCTTGGCGGCGGTATTTATACGAAAGCTGCTGATGTTGGCTCTGATTTGGTTGGAAAAGTCGAGAAGGGGATACCAGAAGACGATCCCAGGAATCCTGCAGTCATTGCTGATTTAGTAGGAGACAACGTTGGCGATTGTGCCGGTAGAGGCGCTGACCTGTTTGAGAGCACAGCAGCTGAAAACATAGGAGCTATGATCTTGGGCGTTGCTTTATATCCCATTTTCGGGCTTAGCGGAATTTTATTTCCACTTGTTGCCAGGGCTTTTGGGATGATTGCCAGCGTTATAGGGATTATGACTGTTAAGCTGAAAAATGAGAATGAGAATCCGATGACCGCCTTGAATAGGGGCTATTACATCACTAGTATAATTGCTGCTTTGGCTTTTCTTGGCACAACAAGATGGTTGCTTTATAGTAGCGATCATCCGTTGGCATGGCTGTGGTTTTTCTTTAGCGGGCTTGTTGGAATCATAACAAGCGTGTTGATTGTATTGATTACGGTGTATTATACTGAATCAAATTTCAGGCCGGTCAAAAGCATTGCAAAAGCTTCTCAAACAGGCCATGCAACCAATATCATTAGCGGCTTTGCAGTAGCCCTTGAATCCACTGTTGCACCTGTTGTTGTTTTGTCAGTAGCTTTAATCGCTTCATATTTTCTTGGCAACCGCAGCGGCATAGATCATGGCGGCTTGTATGGGACTGCAATTGCAACAATGGGAATGCTTGCAACGGCAGCTTATGTTCTTGCAATGGACACTTTTGGCCCTATAACGGACAATGCAGGCGGCATAGTGGAAATGAGCAATGCGCCAAAAGAGATAAGGAAAAGGACTGACAAGCTCGATGCTGTTGGCAACACAACAAAGGCATTGACAAAAGGCTACGCTGTTGGAAGCGCTGCATTGGCAGCTTTCCTGCTGTTTACAGCTTATCTTGATGAAGTAAAGAATGAGTTGGTCAAAAAAGGCGCTATGGCAGCTTCTTCAATTGTTACAGTTGATATAGCAAAAGTTGATGTTTTTGTTGGTGCGTTTATTGGAGCTATGCTTATCTTTTTGTTTAGTTCATTGGCGATTAAAGCTGTAGGCGACGCAGCTTTTTCAATTGTGAATGAGGTAAGGCGGCAATGGAAAGAAAAGAAAGGGATAATGACCGGTAAGCAAAAGCCCGATTATGCAAAAGTCGTTGACATTTGCGTAAAGGCTTCATTGAAAAAGATGGTATTGCCGGGTGTTCTAGTCGTCCTGATAACTGTTGTTGTAGGATTTGTCTTGAAGTATGAGGCTGCGGCAGCTTTCCTGATGGTGGCAACAATAACGGGGATCCTAATGGCCCTTGTTTTTAATAATGGAGGAGGGGCTTGGGACAATGCAAAGAAATACATCGAAGAAGGCGCATATGGCGGTGAAGGGTCGGAAGCGCATAAGGCTGCTGTAACTGGAGACACTGTTGGCGATCCTTTTAAAGACACGGCAGGGCCTTCGTTGCATGTACTGATAAAGCTCTTGAGCACAATCACACTTGTTTTAGTTCCTTTATTTTTGTAATTCTTGCTTTATAATTCTTATATTTTAAGAATAAACATTGTCAGAACCTAAATTTTAGAATTTCATGCAATTTAAGGAAATTATATATACCTTGGTGCCTTTTTGACAAAAATGATTAAGAAACACTTTAAACCAAATCAGAAAAAAATTGCAAAAGCCCGCATGGATTTTTTGTTTCAATTGGCGAAAGAAGTTTTCAAGGAAAACAGCAGCCTGGCTGACAAGTATGTTAAGATTGCACGAAGAATAGCAATGAAGCACAAGTTAAAGCTGGATCCGAAATTTAAGAAGATGTTTTGCAGGAACTGCCATAAATACATTATGCCAGGCATTAATTGCAGGGTAAGGCTTCACAGGCACAGGCTCATTTATTATTGCTTAAGCTGCAGGCATTATACTAGGCATCCAGTAAAGTAAATATTATTTTCTATATTATAAATAATTCATTTCCATATTAAAAGCGAAACCTTTAAATACAAGTTATATCACTACACAGTAACAAATATTGGGGGTAATCATATGTGCCTAGCATGTTCAATAGCAGAAGGAAATCCTAACGCTAAAAACGAGAAAAATGTTGATTATGAAACTAATAGGGATTACAATAGTTCAAACTCAAGTTATTGAAAATGAAAAATCAAACACCAGATAAAACCTATACGTGGGAGGCACATTATTTTGGCGATATTGCAAGTGGTAAAATTGCTGGTATAGGCAGTATATACAAACAAAGGATTAGGGCGAAAAACCCATTAGATGCATTACAGGAAATAATGAAAAGTGTTGGTCCTGATAATGTTGATGTTGTAACTGTATACACCCCATTTGGAAGACCTGTTGCAAGGTTTCTATCAAGGGAAGCTGCTACGATTGAAGATTGTGTGGATTCCAACTTATCTCATGGAGAATTTCCATTTAGGCATGAACAAATTAAATTTGCGGACGGACATGTGGTTATTGACGGATTGGAAATTCCTTATCACAGATCCAGAACGGAAAGAAGACGAGAAACATGGGTTCCAATATAAACAAAATAATAAGATCAGGAATAAAATGGCAAGAAATCATGGCGCAGTCATAGGAACCACATCAGGCGCAACGCTTGGCTTATTGACTGCAGAGGCGTACAATGCAACACTGGTCGGTTTATTGGGATCAGCATCTTTTGTTGCACCGATCGCTGTTGGAGCAATTGTAGTTGGGTATATAGGAAGGAGATTATACAACAATTATAGAAGATAGAAAATGGAAACAGAAGAATTGTTTTTGGACGAGGATATGGAGCAGATTGAGGTGATGAGGGAAGGAAGGAAAAAGATGAAAGACAAGGATTTTGCCAAGCTGATTAACAAGAAAGAGCTTTCTGATTTTGAGATGGACGAGATGTTTTTGTAAAATGGCAAACTCTCAAGGCAATGATGGTGGAGGCTACTCAGACAGGAGGGCAATTCTAACAGGAATTGGGTTATTTACTGTAGGGGCAGCAGCTTATCTGGCAGCTCCTAAGATTTTAGGGAATGTCCAGCTCAAGGACAAGAGATATTTTGATGCAAAAAAATTAGGAGAAACCACTTACGTTGAATATCAGGGTAAAGTTTTTGAGGTAAGGCAAAGACTGCCAACCCCACTTTTTGGTTTTGAAAAAATGGTACGGGAAGAAAATCCGAATTATGACAATGCAGCGCTGAAAGAAATTGGAGAACTGGCTGTCCAGCTTTATCGAAATCCTGAATTGGCAAATCTAAAAAATGGAGTCAGGAAAAGAATTTATTTCGACGGAAAGAAAAGAGTTAATGTTCAGGATAAGGTACAATACCCCTCGGTAACTGAGATAGGCAGAATAAAATCACTTGATGACCTGGTATTGTAAATTCTCTGATAACCTAAGCCTAACAATAGATTTTTAAGTTTATTCCATTTTCTACAAGCCTATGGACAACTACGATCTAGAGCTGGACAAAGTAGTGGAAAGAATTCAAAAAGAAAATGCTAAAATGGTCTGCATCCAGCTGCCTGATGGCTTGAAGCCAAAGGCAAGGGAAATCCAGCAGGCAATAGAGAAGAATACACATTCTTCTGTAGTTATCTGGATGGGCTCGTGCTTTGGCGCTTGCGATGTCCCTCTGCAGGTTGAAAGAATGGGAGTAGACTTGCTAATTCAATGGGGCCATTCCACATGGAGGGGAAGCTGGTATTAAGGTTTAAATATAACCCCTTGTTCAAATCAATAATGAAGACATTTTTTGTTGTTACCGGCATTGTAAAAAATAATGGCAAAGTGCTGATTCTTAAGAAATCTCCAGATGATCATAATTACCCAAACAAATGGAGCTTCTGCTCTGGGTTCGTGAAAGAGTTTGAGCCTGCAGAAGACAGCGTCTTAAGGGAAATAAAAGAAGAAACAGGATTGAACACAATAATTGTGAAAAGCGGAAAATTGTTCGAGGCTTGTGATGATGATAAAAAAGTGAACTGGGTTATAATGCCCTTTCTCTGCAAATCAGTCTCAAGGAAAATAAGGCTGGACCATGAAAATACGGATTTCAAGTGGATAAGCTATGGGGACATAGGCAAATATCCTACTGTACCCGGCTTAAAGAAAGATTTAAAAGTACTGGGCTTAAAGGAGTGGCAATGAAAAAAGAGAGTATTTACCTCGGCTCTGATCATGCAGGCTTCAAGCTTAAGGAACAAATTAAGAAATTTATAGACTCAAGATATTCTTATTTTGATATGGGCGTGCATGACGACCAGAACAGCTATGACTATCCTGACACAGCGCTTAAAGTGGCACAGGCAGTTGCCAAAAAAAAGGCAAGAGGAATTCTTGTATGCGGCACGGGCTTAGGGGAGGTGATTGTTGCCAACAAAGTCAGGGGAA
Source organism: uncultured Methanosarcinales archaeon (assembly GCA_964564925.1). GTDB lineage: Archaea > Nanobdellota > Nanobdellia > Woesearchaeales > GW2011-AR4. The sequence goes on along the minus strand of CAZMBY010000022.1, from coordinate 11,501 downwards.
TAAGGGCAGCCAACTGTTTCAATGAGTACACTGCAAGGATGAGCAGGGAGCACAATGACAGCAATGTGCTTTGCCTGGGGGCCAGAGTGTTAACAAAGAATAACATAATAAAAATAGTGAAGACATGGCTTGAAACAGGCTTCAGCAAGGAGCAACGGCATAAAAGACGGCTTGCCAAAATCGAGAAAATAGAGCAGAGTTTATGCAAGTAAACATGCTATTCCTACATTATTTTTTTGCTTCAGTTCTTTCATTTTTAGGTTTATTGGCAGGCATCATCATAATAAAAATAGCGCCAGAGGAACAGAAGCCGCTTAAAGAATATCTAGTTTGGACCAAAAGGCTTTTGCTTTTGTTAATCTTTACCTTCACAATTGCATATTATTATAACAGCATACCCCATTTGCTTGTATTGGCAATACTCCTTATTTTCTTGCTTATCTTCGAATTCAAAGTGGTTTCGCTGGAAATATCCTCTCTAAGTTTTGCGGCTTTGGGATTTATCTTCTTTCTTAGCTCAATAAACATTAGTCTTTTTGCAATTGAATCAAGCTTGATATTCCTTTATGGAATTGCAGCCGCTTCCTTGCTGTATGATAGAAAAGGCAGAAGTCATTCTAAAATGTTGTTATACAATTTTGTTTTTGTAATAGCAGCAACCCTGCTTTACATCGGTGGCTACCATTTTTCATTTCTTATTTTTAAATAGAACGCAATGTGGTTAACTAGAATATGCAGTACAAAGCTTAGCAATAAAGATGTTGCAAACACTGCAATTGTCAAGTCAAAGACAGGCATAATAAAAATCAGCGCTCCCACAACAAAATCTGTCTGGTCAAATGGCACAAACTTTTCTCCCGGGCTGATACCCACCCTTCTTTTAAAGAAGCTCTTTATCATGTCTCCTGTCAAGGCCCCAAAGCCCATCAAAAATCCAAACAAAAGCCATTGCTTGTAGTCAAGGAAAGACAAAGCTCTGAAAAAATTAATGTCATACAATGAAAGTTGCAGATAAGCAATAAAGATTGCAAAGATAATTCCAAAAACAAGGCCGCGAAATGTCTTGTTCTTTCCAAAAATCGGCTTGTTGTTCAATGTCCTATTGAAATCTATAGGAAAGGCAAGCAAGTTTATCTTTTTGACCATCACCGGAGCCATATTGGCGAAATATGCGGGCAGCATCAGGTAGAAGCATCTTATCAAAAAAAGTAAAGACTCTTGCATAGAGGAAACTTTTAAATAGTAATTTAAATAGTTTTTGCATGGGCATTTTAATAAGATGAAAGTAACCGCTGTGATCCCAGTTTATAATGAGCAAAATACTGTTGGCAATGTGCTTAAGGCAGTGACATCCAGCAAAAGGATATCCAAAACCATCGTTGTTGATGACGGCAGCACTGATAATACCTACAACATAATAGAAAAATTTAAGGTTGATGTAATAAGACTGAAGAAACGCCTTGGAAAAGGCAATGCCGTTAGAATTGCCACAAGAGATGTAAAATCAGATGTGCTATTGTTTCTGGATGCGGATTTGGTGAATCTCAAAATACACGACATTGATAAGCTGCTTGACCCCGTCATTAATGGTGACGCAGTGATGACGATTGGCCTGATGGATAAGAGCAACATCATAGCTAACATGATCATGCCTTATTTTCCGTTGACAGGCGGACAAAGAGCCATATTAACAAAAGTTTTTATGGAAGTCAGGGAAATTCCGCTTATTGAAGGATGGGGACTGGAAAGCGTAATGAATGATTATTGCAGAAAGAAAAAATTAGGGCTTGCAAAGATTAAATTGGAAGGAGTTGACCACGTTGGCGTGCAGGCAAAAAAATACGGCCTGATAGCCTTCATAAAGCAAATATGTGAAGTGGGCGTGATAAGATTAAAATTACTCAATGTTAAATACAACTAAGTGGAGAAATATAATAAGACTTGTTTAATATGGGATTTTTCCGTATTCAGCTAGTGTATACTCTTTCTTAGATAACTTAAAACTCCGCCAAAAGCCCCAAACTTAATTGTGCCGTCAAATCTTGTCTGCCTTTTTCTTATTGCAGACCTTAAATCTCCATCAAAAATCGTAAAAGCTGTTCCAACTTCAAAAAAGAAATGAGAGTCAGAGCCGGCAGTTTTTGCGATGCCCAGCCTTTCAGCAATTGCATTGGCCTTTTTATTGTCCCCGGGCAATGTCCTTGCGTTGAAGCATTCTACCGCATCAATTTTGCCTTTGACCTTTTCAATCGGCAGCCTGAATTTGTGGTTGTGGATTAATGTTGTCCTGAAAGGATGCGCTATGGTCATCAAAGCGCCCTGCTTCCTGACTTCATCCACAACTTCGTAGAAATCAATCTTTTCAATTTTTTTATTTAGGTAATACACAAGCACATCGCCATAATTTGTGCTTACTTCCTCCCCTAAAATAACTTCAAAATTCTTGTCCTTGTTTAGTTTCCTGACTTCCAAAGCGCCCCTCACCTCATGATGGTCTGTTATCGCAATCCCGTCAAGCTTCTTCTTATTCGCTATCCTGATTATAGTCTCTGGCTTCAGGTTGCTGCATTTTGAATAGTGGGTGTGCATGTGCAAATCGTATCTCATGAATAGAAAAATTATTTAAGCCATTATAAATTTTGCCCTTCATGCAGTTCAATTTTAATGTCCCGAATAAGATAACCCTGATCAGGGTTGGCCTGATACCCTTATTTGCAATTATCCTTTTGGTGCAGATTCCCCACAAGAATATCCTGGCGGCATTCATTTTTGCAGTGCTTTCAGTGTCAGATTTCTTAGACGGGTATTTTGCCCGTAAGAAAAAGCAAGTCACGGAATTTGGCAAGCTTATAGATCCTATCGCGGATAAATTATTGATTTCAACAGCATTGATTTTCCTGATAGGTAAGGGTGTAGACTCATGGATGGCGATCACAATAATTGCCCGTGAGGTTATAATAACCGCAATCAGGATTTACTTGTTGCCAAGCAGGGTAGTTGTGCCTGCCAGCAATTTTGGAAAAGCCAAGACAATTGTGCAGAGCACAGCAATCGTGTTCGTGCTTTTAGGGCTGCCTTTCAGCAGGCAATTGATGCTTGCTGCCGTATTCCTTACTGTTGTGTCTGCCATAGAATACCTGTTTAGGATAAGGAAAATCACGAAAAACAAGGTAGTGAATCTGCCAAATGCTATCACTTTGTTCAGATTTTTGCTGATTATCCCTTTCGTGCATTATTTCCTAAATTCAAGAATGAGCATTGCCATCCTTATTTTTGCGATAATCTCATTGAGCGATAAGCTTGATGGAATATCTGCCAGAATAATGAACCAGAAAACCGAGCTTGGCTCCGGCTTGGACTCATTTACAGACTGGACTCTGATAACAGTGACATTCCTGCTTTTGTACATCAAGGACAGGATCAGCTTGTTTTGGATTTTGCTTTTTATGGTCCCCACCGCCATAAGCGGAATAATGAAAATGATTTATGCAAAAAGGCAGAAGATTGTGCCCGTCACATTCATAGCAAGATTGGGGGTAGGCTTAACGTATGTTACTATCATCTCGATTTTTATAAGGTTTGAGCACAGGTTTTACCTATTAATAGCGACTGCTTTAACTATCTACTTCTCAATGGCAGTATACATATTCAAGACCTTAAACATGCCAAAGCAGGCAAATAAAAAAAATAGCAAAAGCATGCATTAAGGCAGTTTCCTGATTCTGAATGAAGAAACCATTAGTATGCCAAGAACCAGGTATAGGTAAGGAAAGAATTTCAATTCCAAATGTATGACATTACGCAAAAGGTAAGCTAAAGGTATGACCACCCCATTCAAAGTTATCGGCATGCCTTGAAAGGCCCCTTTCAGGTTCATTATGTTGTACCTTGCAAGCCGTAAGATTCCGCAGAACAAGAATATGGTGAAAGAGATTACAGCCAGAGGCGTCTGTATCAATGTAAAGCCCAATATTGCGGGCGCAACCCCAAATGACACAGTGTCCGCCAGTGAGTCAAGCTCCTTTCCGAATTCGTTTTGCTGGCCCATTATTTTCGCTACCTTTCCGTCAAAATAGTCTGATATGACTGCCAGTATAAGCATGATGCTTGCGGTGTTGTACAACCCTTTTATCGCAAAGAGTATGCTTATTATTCCGAAAATGACATTGGTCAATGTAAAAATATCGGCAAATTTTATAAGCCGCAGTATCTTGAAATCGTCAAAATCAGTCTTTTTCCTCACCAACCTGAACTCCGATTTGAATAAGGATTCAATGCCGGATGCCATAGTCATCATAATTGCAATCCAAATCAAAACCCAATCAAGGTTTCCAATCATAACTGGTATCAATGCTATAATCTGAAAGAAAAGGCTTATCTTTCCAAGCGCAGTTGGCTTGAATTCCCTTCTAAAATCGCGGTAAAACAGTATAAACCCTATTATCACAGTCAAAAAATCCCTTAGTATGAACAATGCCATGACCCATGGCGGCAGCAAGCCCTTCATCACAAGTGCTATCGATGCTATGTTTATCAGCAACTTATCGGCAAAAAACTCAAGCACAGACTTCAGCAGCGGCCTGTCAAGCAGTCTCTTGACCAATAAGCCCTCAAGAAATGCTATCAATGAAGTCAATATAAAGAATATGGCGGAAACATTCCTTCTTTCACTTATTATCAGGATTCCCACTACAAATGCCAGCACTATCCTCAATAAAGTGAGTGCAATAAAAAACCGGTCCCTTCTAATTCTTAATTTCATTATTTACTTCTCGCAAACGAAAACAAAGCAAGGGGGCATATTCAAAGGCACAAACTTCATAGAAATTTTAGAAAAGTAATGCTTAAGGTGCTTCTTAAGGCTGATCAAGATGTATTCATATGTGACAAATTTACCATTAGCCCTTAACGTGTTTTTCGTCTCCTTGATGATAGAATGCTTGGCGTCAAGGCGCAAGTTTGTGAATGGAAGTCCTGAAATGACACAATCCGCATGCGCTATTTTGAATTTTCTTAGGTATTTATTCACATTTTCAGCGCCATCGTTTATCACCAAAACCCTGTCATCATTTATGCTCTTCCTTAAATGACCACAAAATTTCTTGTTAATCTCAAAGCACAATATCCTGGCATCTTTCCTTGCCCGCCTGAGAATTTCAGAAGTAACGCATCCAGTGCCAGGGCCATACTCGACAATGCAAGTTGCTCGCTTGAAATCTATATTCATAAGCATCTTGTCAATCAGGAATCTGGAGCTAGGCACTACTGAACCAGTCTCCTTTGGGGACTTCATGAAATTTGAAAAAAATAACAGTTTGTCATCCATTCATATTCATCTCATTTCAGCCATTATTGTTTCGCCTGCTTTCACCTTGTCGCTAAGCTTTACTTTCAAGTCTACTTCCCCCTTAGGCAACACTATAGTGGCCTGGCTTCCCAGCTTTATCATGCCTATCTTTTCGCCTTTATTAACTTTTTGATTCTTGCGAACGTAGCATTCTATCCTTCTGGCAAGGAATCCTGCTATCTGAATTACTTTTATTTTTATATCCTTATTCTGAATTATAATATCATTCTTTTCATTCTGTAGGCTTTTTTCGAGATTGTAGGCCCCAAAGAATCTCCCTTTAGTGTGCTTTATGGATTTTATGGTGCCGCTGATTGGCGCCCTGTTGATATGCACATCAAAAGGCGACATGAATATTGAAATGACATAGCATTCTTTCGCAACATCGCTGCAAAGCAGGTTTACTTTTCCAACAACTCCTTTTTTTATCTTTATTTCCTTTTTTTTTTTTTTTTTTATGCTTATCACTCTGCCATCAGCCGGCGCTACTATATTTTTGCCTTTTGGAATTTTTCTTTCGGGATCCCTGTAGAAATTGATTATAAATATGGACAAAATTACAAGAACTGCAAGCGCGAGTAACCACCACATGACATCAGCACTTTGACAGCAATTTAAATACTTTTTTGTTAGGACATTGATTGCTTCATGAACCTAAATGCCTTATTGTTGTATATTAGAATAAAAAGTGCCGTAATGACTGCAATAATCCCTGACACAACATGCTCCAAGTGTGTTTCATCTTCAAGGCCAATCCTTGCATGAAATGCATGCGGCAGGAATGCGAGACCAAAACCTATTGCCAAAAGTATTGTTCCGATGACATCAAGGGTTTTTTTATGTTTCATATAAAACAAAAAAAAAGAAAAAGAAATTACTCCTTTACGCCGTAAGCAACACCCAACGAAACAAGTCCAACTGCGATGTGCAGGTAGCTGATTGCAGCGTTTATGCCGAAGATTTTGTTTAACAAACCTCCATCTAATCCTTCTGCAAACCATAAAATCCCAACTACCAGGGCTATTATTCCTGTCCACATGTTGGTTGCTTTTGCGCTGCCTTTCATAGCCAGCCACAATATCAAAGCTCCAGCCACAAGGTGCAGTAAATTCTGCGCCATGTTAACGCCGAAGATACCCAATATAAATGGCTGCATTACAAATCCTAGTAGACCTAATAGAACTAGGACCGCTCCAATAACCATTGCGTATGTCTTTTGTACATCTGCGATGTTCCCACCTCCGTGGTAATCCTTTTCTTTTCAATATGGGTATTTAAGCTTTTCGTCAATTTATATGGTTGAATAGATATATTGCAGGCTCTTGCAAAGGTTTTTAATGGTACATGTTCTACTAAATAGCATGACTTACACAATATTAGACTGCTACACAGATGAGCCGGCTGGATTGGGGGTGCCTCCTTATCTTGGCACTTACCCAAGGTACATTGCGGGCTACTTAAATGAGGATGTTTGTTATATTACAATCGATGACTTAAGGCTGTGGAAAAAGCATAATGGCATTGTTAAGGAAACAAAAGCTCATCAAAAAACTGACATCACATCCTATAATCTGACAATTAATCATGAAAATATAAAAAAAATAATTGAGGATACTGATACGCTTATAGTTGTGCTTGGGGTTCATGTGCCTGGGAAGTATCTTTCGGCTATTCCTGGAACTTTGAATGAAATAATACCTTTGATTAAGGACTTGGAATGCAAGAAGATTCTGACAGGGCCTGCTGTTTTCGGAACGCAGTTGTTCGGAGGCAGATTTTTTGAGAAATCTGATCTTAGTGTTTTTGATAAGGTTTCTTACGAGATGTTCAACTTCAAGTACGCAGATGTTGCTGACTATGCGATAAGAGGTGCTCCTATCCTGAAGCAGATTCCTGACATAAGGATGATTGAGATTGAGACTGGGCATGGATGCGACATCGGGAAATGCTCATTCTGCACAGAGCCTTTGAAAAACAAGGTGGAGTTTCGGGAAAAAGAAGATGTCTTGAAAGAGATTATTGAATTCTACAAGCTTGGAGCAAGGCACTTCAGGCTGGGAAAGCAGACTTGCTTCTACACATTGCCTTATGCTGTTGAATTGCTTAAAGAAATAAATGACAAATGTCCTGAAATCAAGGTTTTGCACATTGACAATGTCAATCCTGTTAAAGTGATTCTTGATAAGAAGAATGATTTTGAAATTACAAAAGCAATCGTCAAGTACTGCACATCCGGAAATATAGCTGCTTTTGGAGTTGAGTCGTTTGACATGGAAGTTGTTAAGGCGAATACTTTGAATACTCCTCCTCAGATTGCATATGAAGCTGTGAAGATATTGAACAAATATGGCGGGGAAAGAGGCTTAGATGGGATGCCAAAGTTTTTGCCTGGCATCAACATCATTTTTGGGCTAAGGAATGAGACCAAGAAAACACATGAAGAGAACATGAAGTGGCTAAGGAGAATTTATGATGAAGGATTGATGTTAAGGAGGATAAACATAAGGCAGGTTGCAATATTTGAAGGAACTTCTCTCTTTAATGAGGGAAAAGACAAATTCCTGAGGAAGAACAAGAAGATGTACTGGAAGTGGCGCAATGAGATAAGGCAGAAAATAGACTGGCCCATGCTTCAGAGAGTGATTCCAAACGGAACAATATTGACAAACTGCTATGCTGAAATCTATGACGGAAAAACAACTTTTTGCAGGCAGTTTGGCACTTATCCAATAATTGTTGGAGTGAAGGGAAGATTGCCACTAAAACAATTCTACGATTTGGAGATAACAGGGCAGATGTTAAGAAGCGTTACGGGGAAGGTTGTGGTGAAGAGGGAAGTGGTTTTATGAGATTTATATTAATATTTATTATCCTATTAATATTGAGTACAAATTATACATATGCAATTACTCCTGACTCTTCAGAAGAATGGGAGTTAAATAATAATTATATTATTCATAAAATTATTGTTTATGAAAGTTTTAACGACAATGATGGTTTTGGTAGAGCCCAAAGATTAATTACAGAACCATTTGATGAGTACAAAAAACATTTAATTAGTATTTATGTGAATAATAATGAAATATTTCCATTGACAGATGACATTTTATTAAGAAACCTTGCTTGTTTGTCTACAAAAGATTCTTGCAAAATATCAGATTTGACTGAGGGTTATGGATTTAGAAATAAAAATCCAATAAGTTTATGGATATTTTACAAAGTAGAATCTAGAATAAATAAACTTCAAATGACTGAGATATACAATTATGCTGATTATAAATGTTATAGAGAATATGGTTTTTTGAAAAACAAAAGAGAAATCTGCTTTTCACTTAAAGATACATTAGAAGGTCAAGTGATTGTTCCCGCCCCTAATTATAAAATTATTGTTAAAAGTCTTCCAAACTACAAATTAATTGATTATTCTCCTAAAGCAAATGTACAATTTTTATCTAGTGATGGTGATTATTTAATTTGGGATTTTAATGCTTCAACAAAATATGCAATCGATTTAAGATATAAAAAACCAATTTTAAATTTGATAAAAGAAAATTTGGAGAACAATGATTTTTTAACAACAATACTATTAATAATCGCACTTATTGGTATTTTTGAAGAACTTAAACTTCTTAATAATTATAAAAAAAGAATAAAAGAAAAATTAGAAAATTTAAAAAAAGGAAACATCAATTTCAATGGAAAGAGAATTTTAGTATACATCGCCCTATTCTTCATTTCAACTTTAATTTTTAAAAATAGTTTGCTCAATGCTTTATTACTCAGCACAATATTTTATTATTCTATATTCCATATACTCAATTTTAAACTTTAAATCACAAAACCCTTAAATATCTTAAATCTTTTCTTTGAAATGGCAATTAAATGAAACCAAAATCAGTAAACGCAGTATGCAAAGCTTTAAAAGAGCTGGGATTTGAATTTACCAGGCAGAGAGGAAGCCATCTTCGTTTCGTTCATCCAGATGGAAGAAAAACAACAGTTCCATCACATCACGGAGAAGATATTGGGCCTAAAATTCTTAATTATATTATAAAAGACATCAAAATAGAGAAAGAAGAATTTGAAAGAGTATTAAGCAAATATTAAATTATTTTGATGAATAGGCATTTCAATCTCTTTTATGTCCACTTTTCTGAATATTACGGGTGCATCATCCTCCAAGCAGAGGGCTATTACTTCTTTAACCCTTTTCATAAGCTCTTTTTTGTTCTTAGCTTGAGTATGACAGCCCTGCAGTTCTGGCACATCAGCTACATAGAAGCCATCTTCACCCTGTTCCACAAGAACCTTAAATTTCATGACTCTGTTTTTCTTTTTGGCCATAACCATCTAAATTGCCTTTCTATTTAATAAATCTTTCTATTTGCAAAACCCTTAAATAACACTATTTAATTCTAAATATAATTATGAAACCAGGAGATAAGGTAAAAGTCCACTACACCGGAACATTGGATGATGGCTCTGTTTTCGATTCAAGTGAAGGAAAAGAGCCGCTGGAATTCACGATTGGCCAGGATCAAGTTATCAAGGGATTTGAGAATGGCGTGAAAGACATGAAGCTTAATGAAGAAAAAATAATCAACATAAGCGCAGATGACGCTTACGGGCAGAAGGCCGAGCAATTAATAGTGAAGGTCCCAAGGGACAAATTCCCACCTAGTATAGAGGTTGGCGGAAGATTAGTTCTGAAAGGCCCTGACGGCCAGCACATTCCTGCTGTTGTAAATGAAGTCAATGACAGCGAAGTGATAATTGACTTGAACCACCCTTTGGCTGGAAAAAATTTGACATTCAAGATCAAGGTTGTCGGGATAAATCAAGTATAATGGAATCCAATTTTTTCTCTTTTAAAAGTTTCCGGCATTCTTTGCATCATTATTTCAGCATAAGCTTGGCTATTTACCAACATAAAGCCAATCCTTTCTCTTGAACCTGGCAGATAGAGCGCATGCCTCGTTGTATGTGGGTCTTCGTCCATCCATAGGTGGATTCTTCGTGCCATTCTTTCTTTAATTTCAGGAAATGCGTGACAGGCGTTTGGAAGCATTCCTACATATTCCAAATCTTGTGGTGTGGCTCTGCTCCAGCTTGCGCCATTGCCAAATGTTTCATTGGCTAACCTTTGTATACTTGGTCTGCTGAAATTTTTCCTCTCTCGCAATACCAATAAAAGCAATGGATCATCTTCTGTTCTTCTGTTAGGGGGTGTTGTAACATAATAAACGAGCGTTTTGATATTTTCGCTAACTGGAAATCTTGGTGATGTATATCCCCAATCCTGGAATTTCTTAAATTCTATTGCTCCTCTATATCTTCCACTTTCGTATTCAAAAGCAAATCTTAAAAAATCAAGAACTCCTGGAGGAAATAATTCGCTTGCTTGTGCAACTTTTACCTTTCCATTCAATCCAAGCTCATTAACAAATCGAGCAGCAAACTCATCTAAAGATTCGGTTTCTGATAATTTTGTCATGTATAAAGTAATGAGCAGCTATTTTTAAAATTAATCATAGAAACCTATTTAAACGAAACTTTTATCCTTTAGGCATTCTTTTGCCCCGGTAGCTCAGCAGGTACTCAAATGGGCTGTAAAGAGCGCATGACTGTTATCTTTGTTGATTGATATCATGAAGTCGCCAGTTCGAGTCTGGTCCGGGGCGTTTTATTTTCTCGCAACTATTATATACCTCATTAGGATTCAGCCATTATGCAACAAATCCCATATAAGCCTCTGAAGCACATCCTTGTTTGCACCAATGAAAGAGAACAAGGAAAGGAATGCTGCTCCCATGTAAAAGGTTATGAGATATTCAGGGAATTAAAGGACTGGGTAAAGTCAAGCGGATTGGCCTCATCAATCTGGGTCACTAGGACAGGTTGCCTGGGATTCTGCAACAGTGTTGGTGCTACCATAGTAATCTACCCTGACCAACTGTGGTTTAAGGAAGTGAAAAAAGAGGAGTTGCAAAAGATAAAGGATTTTGTCCTTCGCTCTATTAAATAATTTTATAAATCAACTAATTTTTCAAACACCATTTGGGCCCGTAGCTCAGTCTGGTAGATGTCATGATTATGACTCTGGGCAATTAGAGCGCACGACTGATAATTCAGTCTGATATCGTGAGGTCATGAG
>CAZMBY010000021.1:18760-19852 GCA_964564925.1 uncultured Methanosarcinales archaeon | reverse complement strand
AAGATAAAGATTGAAGGGATGTATTGCTCCGCATGCGAGGTTCTCTTAGAAAGGAGATTCAAAAAAATCGAAGGAGTTACAGATGCAAAAATAAGCCACCATAGTGGCATAGCTGAAATAACTTGCTCAAGCGACCCCGGCATTGATGCCTTGCAGGAAGCCATAAAGGACACAAAGTACAAAGTTCATCCTTTTGATTCTGTAATTGGCAAGAAGAATAAATTTGATGACTATTTCCAGATAGGCGCTTATTTTGTGATAATTGCAGGAGTTTACCTCTTATTGAGGCAATTGAACCTGATACCGAGCATCGGGATTTCTGAAAAGACAAGCATTGGCGTCATATTCCTGCTTGGATTGATTGCTTCTGTCTCGAGCTGCATGGCTGTGACAGGAGGCTTGCTAATTTCTATTGCAGCAAGGTACAGTGAAAATCATCCAAATCTAAGCGGCTACCAGAAATTCAAGCCGCAGCTATACTTCAACCTAGGCAGAATAATATCTTATACACTTTTAGGAGGCGTGATTGGCGCAATAGGGTCGCTGTTCCCATTATACTTCGGCTCACAAGGTGCTTTAATTATCATTTCAAGCCTTATCATGATCATACTAGGTGTGCAGATGCTTAATATTTTCCCATGGCTTTCAAAGCTCCATTTCAGAATGCCAAAATTATTTGCCCATAAGATTCATGAGGCAAAAACTAGCCATAACAGCATTTCAATGTTTTTGTTCGGAGCCTCAACTTTCTTTTTCCCCTGCGGATTTACGCAAGCACTCCAGTTTTATGTCCTGACTACCGGAAGCTTTGTAACAGGCTCCACTACAATGCTTGCATTTTCACTTGGAACTTTTCCAGCGCTTATGTCTGTTGGAGCCGTTTTTAGTTATGTAAAAGGCACACTTCAAAAGGATATAATGAGGTTCACGGCAATTCTTGTAATACTGCTAGGACTCTTCAATATAGGAAATGGCCTTGCATTGTCAGGTGTGCAACTTGGCTATTCTTCAGAGTACACCAATACTGCAACATCTCAGGAGTCTGATTTATCCGGGATGAACTCATATTTAGCGCAATACATGAAAGCGCAA
>CAZMBY010000021.1:0-18750 GCA_964564925.1 uncultured Methanosarcinales archaeon | reverse complement strand
GCAACGAGCCCCGCCTGAAATAGTGGAGATTGTAAATGGCAAGCAGATCGCGAAGATGAAAATAATTGACCTCAACTACGTTCCTGCAAAATTTATTGTTAAGGAAGGTGTTCCTGTTGAATGGCAGATTGATGCATCAAAGGCTGCAGGCTGCGCCCAAGTGATAATCGCGCCAAAGCTCAAGCTTACAAAATATCTTTCTCCAAACCAAATCAACAAGATAGAATTCACTCCAAAGGGAACCGGCAAGATTTACTTCATGTGCACCATGGGCATGACAACTAATGGCGCTTCATTTGAGGTTGTGAGCGCGTAATGCAAAAATAATGAAAAAGATAAAGATGGTCATAAAAGGCACACATTGCCCTGCATGCAAGCTTCTTATAGAAGACGTATGCAAAGACTTCAAAGAAGTCAAATCGTGCATTGTAGACTATAAATCAGGCAAAACCGAGATATCCCATGATGAAGGGCTTGACACAAAAGCGCTTAAGAAGGAGATTGAAAGTGCCGGCCAGTATAAAGTTCAGGTGCTTTAAACATCGGAATTCCACTATTCTTTGTCCTGAAAAATGCATAGCATTTTTTGGAACTTGAAAATGAATAATTTTCAAGTGATAGTGGTTTAGTGAACTAAACCCAATGCATTGCTGGAATTCCGTTGAGATGAGTGAGCGAGAGCGAACTCTCGCAAGTCACTGCTCAAAAATCACTGAGTAACATTTGTGATAGCAGCATGTCGGCAAATGCTACGCATTTCCGATCATGCTCGAAAATCTGTGATTTTCGACATGCCACGAGTCTATGACTGGTGGTTTTTGACAAGTTCTAATGTGATTTCTGGTGTTCTTAACTAGTTATACAAAGATAGCCCACTCTTGCAAAAGGTATTATTTGGATTAAATATTTAAGCAACTTCTCAAATCCATTTATTATGGTTATGGTTTCATCATTTTACAAGTATACTAAACTGGACAATCCGGCAGACGTACAAAGAGAGATATTCGATTGCTGCACTTCATTAGGATTGAAAGGAAGGATATTGTTAGGCCACGAAGGCATCAATGGCTCTGTTTATGGAGCAGAAGAGAATGTTGTGAAGTTTAAGGAAAGGCTTCTTGAAAATTCATCTTTTTCTGGCATGGACTTTAAGGAGCAGACAGCTAAAAAGCCTGCTTTCAGGAAACTGATTGTCAGACTGAGAAAAGAGGTAGTTCATTTTGGGGCTGATGTTGATTTAGGAAATACAGCAAGGTTTGTCACTCCAAGAGATCTGAAAGGCATGCTTGACAATAATGAAGGTATTGTACTTCTTGATATGAGGAATGACTACGAGACAATAATAGGAAAGTTCAGGAATGCAAAGACAATTGGCATGCGAAATTTCAGGGAGCTTCCAAAATTCCTGAGCGAGTTAGCGGATTTGAAAGAAAAAAGCATCGTTGCATACTGCACAGGAGGCATAAGGTGCGAGAAAGCGTCTGCTTTCCTGAAAGAGAATGGATTCAACGATGTGATGCAGCTCAAAGGAGGAATTCTTGCCTATGGAAGGGAATTTCCAGACACATACTGGGATGGCAAGTGCTTTGTTTTTGATGACAGGCTTTCCATTTCAATTAACAAGGATTCTTCAGATGCATTGAGTGAATGCCTGTTATGCGGAACACAATGCGACGAATACATAAACTGCCATAACATAAGGTGCGACAGGTTATTCATCTGCTGCGAAGAATGCAGGGAAAAATATAAAAAAAGCTGTTGTGAAGAATGCAGCAAGTCTCCTGAAAGAAGAAAGGAACACTCATTGATTAATCAATAACTTTAGAATTTTAACCTCTTTCTTATTGGATATGGTAAAATTATAGGAGTTCCAATTTAACCAAGCGATGCTGTAAAGCTATCAAGCTTATGCCCATTCTCTGAATTCAGCATGAATCCTACCATGCCATCGCCAAATGTTGAATCAGTAACACTCAATCTCTCAATGTTGTCTATCTTCAATGTCAATTTGTTTCCAATTGCCATACCTTCCATCTTAAAATACCTGTTTTGGGCTACATTCAGGGAATTCAGGGTTTTGAGAGTGGTTTCCTTGCCGTCAACAACTTTGGCAATCACCAGTTTGCTGCTGCCTCCAAGCTGCCTGTACAATACATAATAATTCTTGAAGTCCCTTAGCCTCAATATAATTCCACTTCGAGGTGATGGGCTATTCCTGACCCAAGCAAACGAGGCTGACGCACTTTGATCATTTCCGCTTATTTTTGGAAGGACAGCTATGCTTTCCCTTAGATTGTAAACTTCTCCTGACCCTATATACAAATCACCCCTAATCTCCACCCAGCCGTTGCCTAAAGTAGTAGAATTAGGCCTATCGAATGTGTCCGGAAGTGAAGAAGCTGAAACCGAGACCAGAGTATTTGAAGTAGCTGGATCCAAATTGCATGAGCCATCAGGACCAACACCCGGACCAGGCACGTCAATATAATCATTCCTTAATCTGAATTCATCATTGAGAATCCTATCGCCTGTTCTACGCTCTATATGCAGTATAGAATGAGCAAGCATCGCTATCCAAGCTTTATTGAAGCCTTCTTGAGTGTTTCCTTCCATAACCCCTTCCATCCAGTCATGATGGGCCCGGTTAATTCTTTGGGATAAATCGCACAATTGCTCGTAAGTAATGTCTTTATCTACGCCCTTGGCAAAAGGTATCATAATTGGCACACCATATTTGCGCGCTCCTTCCACAGTTTTAGCATCCATTTCTTCAGACACTACCGGTGCAGGCCTTCCACCTGGACACCAGTTTCCTGTTTTCTTTTTGCACAATAGCGCTGCAGCCGCCTCTGTATGGAGTTTCTCAATGTCTTCTAATATCATCATCTGCTCCTGTGAAATTGGAGTTTTGAAGTATACTTGCCCTGTGCTCACTGGGCTTCCTTCCGGCTTCCCTCCTCTGCTTTTCGATTTTGTCCATCTGAGAAAATCCCAGGTCTGCCTTGAAATCGGAGCGACATCAAGATAATTGTTTCCGTACAATGTCCTCAATGCATCTGCAAGTGATTTCATTCCATGAGCTGTATACGTCCAGCCATAGTTTTGGTCGCTTGAAAAATAAAATTGTTCATTTGGTGCTCCCAATACACGCACGATGTCATTAGCATATTTTCTTGCGCCGTGTACCCACCAAAATCTTGCAGTTGCCATATTTCTGCGAGCTATATCCTTCTGGATTTGAGACGCATTTGAGGAATCTATCGCCTCCTCCACTTCCTCAAAAGCATACGCCATGCATTCAAAATTTCTCATCTGGACCATGAGCCTTTGATCTGCCTGATCATTCAATTGCCTTGTCACAGGATTTTCTGATACTTTCTGGCCGATTGATACCATGCTGCAATTCCTGTTCTCCAGCATTCCGCTTACAAACGAATCCTGCAGTATGCTCGTTCCTTCTTTTGGAATGTCCCGAGCAAATGAAGCTGGCAGCAAGAGTAACAAAAAAATAAGGCTTAACAAGGTTAATATGCAGAATTCCAGAGGATTGCAGACTTTTTTGATGCTTTTTTTAAAATTTTTTCTCATTTTAATTTGTATAATCTATTACATCGTCCCTTTCAACAATAGCAAATGACCTGTCCGCTGTAGGCGGGGGAATAATATCATCGCATTCCTTAGGAGCATCTTCTGCTAGGCATTCGTCTGGGATGCTGTAAACATTGCTGTAGAAATCTTCCGGGATATCTGCAGGTGTGACAGAACTTGCCTTGCCTACAACTGTTGCTGATCCCGTACCAATAGAGTTTACCCTGACAAAGATTGCCAGGGACAAAATGGCTAGTACAAGCAATAAGATAAAAGTTGCCTTTTCATATGCATTCGCAGTTGCCATACCTTCTGTATTTTCTCAATGTACTTATATATAAATATAACTAAAACTCAAAGAACCCTCATATGTTTACCACTCCATTTCCAAAACTTTTTATAAAGGAAAGAGTCCTTCAAATTGCTTCTTAACTGCTTGGCATCTTCAAGTTTCAGATCCGTACTTGAGGAATATCATTATTGTTGCAGGGTAAATTCACGTCAAATGTTTTTGCGTTAGATTTATATATGAGATATCAATTCTGTATTTCTACAAATGGGGGTGTTGATATGAGAATTTCAAATTTGTTTTTATTTTTAGTTGTATTAAGTGTTGTTTTATTGATTGGATGCAATTCTGCTACGCAAGGCGCTAATTCGCAGAACACTCAAAATGCTGGTGATTCCTCTGCGCCTCCTGAACAAGTGAATAAGGAGTCTATGACGAAAGATTCGGCTCCAAAGCAAACAGCAAATGATGTGGCTTCTGAATTGAAAGGGTTCATTTCATCCAAGTCATCCTTGCAGTGGAAAATTGCTTACGACATTAAGTCAAGTGCCCAAGGAAGCCAGTTTTCGTCAACAATGACGCAATACTTCAAGGGCGAGAACAAGGTAAGGACGGACATGACTGCTCAGGGGATTGAAACAAGGACTTACATGGTCGACAAGGTTCTCACTTCATGCTCAAAAAGCAATGGGGCATGGACATGCCGCAAGATTGACATTCCAAAAGATGATGTGAATGATCTGGAAAATAATCTTGAGAAGGATTCAAGCAAATATTCAATTACAGCTGACGGAAGTAAGGTAGTTGCGGGCGTCAATACAAAATGCTACAAAGTTGTCGACAGCGAACATTCCGCAACAGTAAGGTGGTGCTTCTCAAGCGACGGAGCTCCTTTGTACATCAGCTTTGACAGCCCTCAGGCAACAAGCGAGATGACAGCAACTAGCTACTCAAAATCCGTGGCTGACAGTGACTTCGAAGTTCCTGCAAGCTCACAAACTTCATCAAGCGGCCAATGCTCTGCCTGTGATTACCTTTCCGGCGAAGCAAAAGATGCCTGTATGCAAAGCTGTTGAAGATAAGTTTTTGTTTATTTTATTTTTTAAATCTCGAATCCGTATTTGCCGTACATAGGACTAAATAAAAAAGGGCCGAAGAATTCAAGCTCTAGACTGCCTTTTTTATCCTTTATCCCTCTAACCATTTCCTGCTCATTCTCATTTCCGACAGGCCCAACGATTATGCCTTCCGGCTTCAATTGCTCCAGCAAAGGCTTCGGGAATTCTTTGCATGCAGCAGTGATTATTATCCTGTCAAAAGGGGCTTCTGACGGCATTCCATTCGAGCCGTCTTCCTCATAAACAGAAACATTGGCTATGCCGGCTTTTTTCAGGTTTTGCTTGGCAAGATGCACCAATTCAGGCACGACCTCTGCTGTTATGACTTTGCCTTTTGGCCCAATGATTTTTGCTATGATCGCAGATTGATATCCAGAGCCTGTTCCAACCTCAAACACCTTGTTGCCGGGCTCAAGCTCAAGAGCATGAGTCATGATCATGACAGTTGTCGGCTGTGAGATTGTCTTGCCCCGCATCAAAGGCAACGGCACATCTTCATAAGCTGATTTTGCCAAACTTTCATGCACAAAATCCTCCCTCTTCACTTCCTGGAATGCTTCTATCTCGCTTTCCGTAAAAGCAAAATTTTCCTTCCAGAATCTTGCCAATGCTGTTTTTTGAGTCATTGTATTTGATAAGGTGTTTGAATTTTTAAAGTTATTTATTATTTCATATTTTTGATGAAGTTAATCATTTTACGAAAATCCATTAACGAAAAAGTCAATAAAAAAATCAAAAATCCAGCCCACATTCCAGTCCGCCCGCCACCCACCCAGACAGAAGAATATGCTTAAATATATGTAATAAAAAATATAAATGAAATGGTTAAACAGCTAGGTTACTCAGACCTTCCAAGAATTATGAGGGAGCATCCTCTCGGTCTTTTTGTAGCGATTTTGCTTTTAGCACTTTTGTTGATTTATGGTGGTGTGTTTGGATGTTTATTCAAAATATTGATTAGACTCCCATTTAATCTTCAAACTCCTGACAGAATACTTGAAGGTGACATTTGCAATCCTGATAAAATGTTCAGAGTAAAATTAGGGGAATGGATAATAAATTTATTCAAGCATGAATGGGTAGTGTATGTGGTCATAATCATAGGATTATTAATCTATTTCTATCATCGAACAATAAAAGAATAACTAACAAGTTTTAAATACTCTCGTCTTTTGATTATGAAATTTGGGGTGGCTTTTTGTAAGAATGCAGAAAGAAAAAAATTACTATGAGGTTCTTGGAGTAGGCAAAGACGCAACAAGAGAAGATATAAAGGCGGCTTACAAGAAATTAGCAAAGAAGTATCATCCAGACTTGAATAAAAGCAAGGATGCTGTTGAGCAATTTAAAGAAATTAATGAAGCTTATTCTATTTTGTCTGATAATGGACTTAGGGAAGAGTATGATAAAGAATACCTCTCTATTAAAATTAAAATAAAAGCAGACAAAAATCATTGTAATTACTACCCATGCCAAAAAGAAACTTTGACCATAATGTGCGAATATTGTGAAAAATTCTTTTGTAATGAACATATTATACCACACCCGCCTTTTTCTTTTTGGGATAGGATTAACTTAGGTATTCCAGATAATATACATCCTTGTCCTGATTGTCCACCGTGTCCTTATTGCAAAAGGAAATACCATCCTGAACCATACACAAACCCATATAAACCTAAACCTACATCCACATATGGAGAACGCGGGCCAACAAAACCAACCCATGAACCAGAACCTCCTAAAAAAGAGCCTAAAGAACCTACACACCCAATAGAAATTTCTCCTAAGCAATTTGTGAATCGAGCTTTTGATCCTTGTTTTAATGCTCGGTTTGATAATAACATTAGGTCAAGTCTACGAAGTCTAAGAAAAATCATATTAAATAAAAATGCAATAGGGGAATCCCAAATTGAAAAAATATTAGATGATTTGATAGTGATTCTCAAAAAGAATTCGTCTGAACCAAGGCTAGCTAATGTTTGTCACAAATTTGTGAAAAAAATCTACGAATTGTATAATATAGACAAATTTTCTTATTGGAAGAGCCTTGTTGACATAACTGAAGGTCCTAGAGAGCCTCCAACGGAATCTACTAAGAATGTTTTTTCAGAGTTGGTGGCTACTATAAAAAAACATCCTAAAACAACAGTAGCTATAGTAGTTATTCTGCTTTTAGCATTATTCATATTACCAGAAACTAAAAAAGAACTTAATATTGAAGTTGTTGAATTAAAGGATATTACCTCTAATAAAACCGAGACAATCCAAGAATCTACCCCAATAAAAATATCATTCTCTGAGTATCTGAATAGCAAAGAAAAATATGAAAATAAACCCATTACTCTTACTGGATTTTTAAGGTATAAATTAGAAGGAACAGATAATGTTGGAGTTTATGTTGAAGTAATAGTTGATGATTATGGTAATGAGGTTAGATTGCAAAATATACCAAAAGAATACAGGAAACTTTTTGTTCCAAAAGAAACCACAAAGGAACTTTATAATGTTACAGGTACATTTAGAAGAAAATATCAAACTGCCGAAATAGAAGTATCCAAAATAACATCAACGGAAAGACAAACGCAAGTTGAACAAACTAACTAACCACAACCTCAACAGGCAAATCCTCTATCTTTGCTTTTCCAGAAATAAAGTTTAATTTTTCAAAACCAATAATTTTTTTTGTCTTTGGGTCTTTCTTTAAAATGACTTCCTCTCCAGTTTCCTCACTAATGACTTTTCTTGGCTTTTCAAACCATACATCCAAAGTGTTTCCTTCCTTGTCAAAAAATACTCTGATTTTTTTCATCTTTCAAACAATCTCCTTATCAAACTTAATTTCCAGCGAATTGGAGCTTAAAATCTTAACGCTGTCAATTACGCCTTCTTTAACGCCATAATCCTCGACTTTCTTGGGCAACAAAGCAGCTATTGAAGAGCCTACCTTGATTATTTTTCTTTTCCCTTCAATTTTCTTGTTGGCTTCTCTTAATCTAATCAGTTGCTTGGTTTGTCCTGGGGTAAACAAAGTTTCACCGCATTTGTCGCATTTCATACATTCTATTAAAAAACCTTCAGCCAGGCATCTATCCGGCTTAATACTTCCACCACATTTACAAGTGCTTGTTTTCATTTTCTTCCACCTTTAATATTTTCCTTTCTTTTTGTTTACTGTTATTATTTTTACGAAATCATGGGAATATTCAGCAATGACAAAATAAGTTTGTCCTATCTTGTCAAAATAATTCTTGAAGCAGATGCGTTCTTTTTCTTGAGTTGATTTTTCTTCATCTACTTTGCCGATTTGAATGGTTTTTACTGCGTTATCAACATCTACCATATCAAGATTTTTGTCCTTTGCTGCATGCTCGCTAAAAAGTATTTGTGCTTTCTTTCCATCGAGCTTATTCATCACCTCTTTTATCCACAAATCCATGCCAGTTACCTGTTATAATATTTGACAAAATTTATTATAATATTTAAGCTTTGCTATTTTTTACATATAAATTCTGCAACCCAAATTTGCAATTCGCATATTTTGCCTATATTCAATAAGAATTTTTCTTTCATATCATATCTTTTTCCTATTATCAACTATCCTTCTCTCCTTCAGTTCAGTCTCCATCCCAAGCCTCTGCAGCAATTCCTTTAACTCGATTTTTACAATTTCCGGAGTTACTTCTGCTTCTTTGCTAATTTTAATTTTCAATTCTTCCCTCAACTTTTCAAAGTTGGCTTTTTTCTTTGGAGTTACATAAACAATTAGCTCGTCAATATCATAAGGATCATTGTTTTTCTTTCTAATTTCAATTTGCCATTCCTCAATATCCTTGCCTGACATCATGATAGGAAAAAAGGCATTCAAATTCACAAGGCTTCCCTTGATTTTGGTGAGCATAAATTCCTTGTATTCCGAGCTCCTTTCAATTGCCCCATCTATTCTTGGCACTGTTCTTCCGCATGAGCATTTGTCATAATAGAGGCCTTTTGTCATATCGCCTGTTTTATACCTCAATACAGCAGAGCCTCTCCAATCCAAAGAAGTGTAAACTATCTCTCCCTTCTCTCCTTCGTTTACTCTTTCTCCATTTTTGTCAACTGCCTCTATGAATTCAAAATCAGGGTAAGTGTGGTAGCCGCTTTCTTCCTTGCATTCCACCCATGCGCATTTGCCTTCAGTAAATGCGTAAGTTGAGAGTATTCTTGGATTTCTTGCACCCATTGAGATTAGAAAATCCTTGAGCTTGCCTCTCAATCCTGCTGGAACTCTCTCACCTCCCAAAATAACCAGGTTCAAGCTTCTGAAGTTTCTTTTCTGGTCTTTTGCAGTCCTTAACAGATGGTATAGGTAGCCCGGCATTCCAGCCAAAACTGTCGCTTTCATTGATTGGGCAGAGCTTATAATCCTGCTTGTGCCAAGAATCTTGCCTCCTCCTGTGTGAAGGCTGAAGACATTCGCTCCTTTTGCCGCAAAAAAAGTCTGCCAGAATGCAAGATGGGGGGCGTAAGGAAAGGCATTAATCAGCACATTGTCATGAGAAATTCCAAATACTTCCATCATCCTTTTGCCAGCTTCTTCCAGCCTTTGCAGGTCACAAGCAGAATACAAAAAAGGAGTTGCATTTGCGGTTCTTCCTGTCGTGAAATGGAGATGGACCGGCTTATATTCATAAAATATCGATTCTTTGTTGAATATTATTCTTATTTTCTTGCTTAATGGTGCGTATTGTTTGATTAATTTTTCATTTGGCTGCAGGACAAAATCAACGAACTTGTTTGGATTTTTATCAGTTGGCGCTATATCTTCTTTTGTTGTGAAAGGCAGTTTTTTTAAGTCATCAATTGTTCTTATATCTGAGAAGCTGATTCTATTTTTTTTAAAGAGAGAACTGTAGAAAGGATGGTAAGGAATCTGAGTTTTTATGTAATTCCCCAAAAGCTTGTCCTGCAGCCTCTTAATTTTTTCCGGCTTTAGGTATTGAATTGTGCTCCATTCCATGCATTCAACAAAAACATTTTTATAGAATAAAAAGATTGCCATTTTATGGTAGAAAAAGAAGAAGTCATAGAAACCTTGAAGAAAGTCTATGACCCTGAGATACAGTATGACATCTACAGCCTTGGATTGATTTATGATGTAAAGATAGAAGGCAATAAGGTCAGCATTTTGATGACATTCACTTCTCCAATGTGCCCTTACGGGCCTGCATTGCTTGATGATGTAAGGAGGCAGGTTTCTGCAATTTCTGGGGTGGGAGAAGTGGAAGTGGAAGTCACTTTCAACCCTGTCTGGGGTCCTGACAAGATGACAGAAGAGGCAAGGATTGCGCTTGGGATTTAGATAATATTAAATAGTTTAGTTTTGTTGTTGGTTTTATGGTCTTTAAGATATTGATCCTTGGGTTGGCAGTTCTTGGGGTGATTTTTGTTATTGCACCATTCTTCAACTACGCTGTTTTTGATTTTCAATGTGAAGAAACTGTCTGTGGAGGGGATATTTGCCGTGCTAAGAGGGTGTATACCCAGCAGTATAGGATTGCTTGCGTTAACGGTCAACCAGAAATTGGGTGTGGTAAAAACTGCGAAGTTAGAAATTTTAAATGTAGTTTTGACCATGAGCTTCAAACTAATTGCACGAGGTGTATTCAGGACTGCAAAGTTAAATTCAGCCTAAATGTGGGGCAGCCTGAAGAAGTTCAAGAGTGCTTTGAAAGCTGTTACAATACAAATACCACAAAAGTGTGAATGGGTCCAAGGAGAATTGAACCAACTGTTCCGTCAGTTGAGTGCGGAACCAAGTGCAATTTTCAATTGCACGGAAAAATGGGCCCAAGGAGAATTGAACTCCTGCCTTAACCCATCTCAAGCGAGAACATTTTCATTGTTCAGCTGTGTGAAGGTTATGTCCTAGCCACTAGACCATGGGCCCAACGCCAAATTGAGTTGACGAATTAATTAAGTTGGATTTCCACTTAGTTCCAATCCAACAAATGCGTTTATTTATTTTGTTTATAAGTTTTTTTGAAAGAATTTGGTGTTTTAAGTGAAAATTTCTGCGCTAACGGAAAAAACAGGAATAATCCTTCCACACACATAAATACTCCCTCTCTTGATGAAGGTGTTACTACTGATCTATACTAAAAATAGAAAAATTTAAATACTCTCTATAAATACCTTGTCCAGTTTAAAATGGGAAGCAAACCAAATTATGGAGCCATTCAGCAGGCATATAGCAGTCTTCTAAGACAAATTACCCCTCACCTTAAAGAGGATAATGTGGGTCATGCTGTTGAAAGTGTTAATTCGCTCGTTGGTGTGATACGACCTCCGGATTGGACACGTGTTTTTGATTCTGCTCTTCCCTCTGAAATATTAGGGTTTACAAGAGACAGAAAAAAAGTGGTTATTGCTGATACATCTGGTACATTAACTTTTTATGACGCTAGGTCTTATGAGGAAGTTCATGAAGCATTGACTAGAGAAATTGTTAGAAGAGAATCAGAGTTAGAACGCCAAAGAACAAACCCCCTCTTCCAGAGTGGTAGTTTTCCTGACTCTCACACAAAAAATCTAGATTTAGAAAGTATACTAGGTCAAGCACTAAGCGCAAACAGGAGATTATTGGGAGAATTAGAAGCCTTAAACCAATAAAAAAAGTTTCGTCTAATAGCTTCATTAATTTAGCAATCAATCCATTATTTCTCCTTTTGTTTTTAATCCTTAAGCACAACGCCTTTCACAATCTTATCCCTTATCTCGATTGCGTAGCGATGCGCAAGATGCAAAGGCTCTGGTAATTTATGCGGAAACTTCAAGCAATTCTTTACTATTTCAACACTCGTCTTAAGGCTCATCTTATGACCAGGACTGACATAGAGGGGCTTTGAGTGTATTTTTGTGACGATTAACTCTCCTCTTGGCTCTCTGCCAACATAAACTGTCCTGTCTTTTACTTCTCCGACAAGCAGTTGTTTTGCAATGCCGATTGAAGGTTGGTCAAGCACAATACCCATATGTGTTGCCAAGCCGCATTTTCTTGGATGCAGTATCCCATTTCCATCAAATATCATCACATCGGGTTTGCTTTCCAGCTTTGAATAAGCCTCTGAAATTGCAGGCCCTTCCCTGTATGCAAGAAAGCCCGGGAAGTAAGGCATCTTTAATTTCGCAATTGCAAATACTTCTTCTGTTAATTCCATTGTCTTGTAGTCACAAACTGCAATTGCAGAAACAACATACTCCTGTTGATAAGCCTGATCAACTCCGCCAATCAGCTCCAGTTTCTCAAAAGAATCTTTCAATTCAACTCTCTTGGCCAGCTTGAGCTGTTCCTCCTTTAGCTTGTTTAAGTCTAACATGATGATAAAAGTGAATACATCTTTTATTAAGATTTATTGTTGATGATGATTAAATGATCGTTCTTATACTGTCAAAAGCCAAGCCTAAGAGAAAAATGGAAAATTTATTCTTAAAAAATTTTGGCCCCCTTTTGGGTTTATACGTGGGGGTGGTTTGAGAAGAACTAGTTTTCTCGGGGGGCCAATGAAGAGCATTATTTTGTTTGTTTTTATCTTACCAATGATTTTGGAGGTTTTCTCATCTCCCTTATCCAAAGCAATCCTATGTGCTGCAAGTCCTTGTTGAATTTGTCGCTTATCCTGTATGTTTTCTTGTACAGGTCGTAATCAATGAGTCCCATGCTTTTCATGGGTGTCAAAATCCTGTCGTAAAACTGCCTTTTGTTATATGAAACCTTGACTTTCTTGCCTTTGTACGGAGGTTCATCTATCAAGTCTGTTATTAAATTTCCTTCATGAAGTTTTGTTGCGAACAATGACATCTCTGTCTTGCCAATCTCGCCACCATTATCTTTCATCATCTCTATAAGCAGCTTAGCAACGATTATCTGCTGCTTTGTCGCATATATAACTTCATATATATCTTCAGGTAGGTTAAACCTGTCAAAAAGGATAACCATTTTTACTAAGAATGAGAACAAGTATATAAATGTTTCGATTTTAGATACTAGTATAGAAAAAGGTATATTAATTATCCTCGTTTCCTTTCATTAAAAAAGATGCAATGAAAACTGGATCATCAAGTCTGCTTCCATTAAAAGATGAATTGGGCAATTTCCAATCTAAATCAATAAGTTTTCCTTCAGATTTTACTTCAGACTCGTTTCTTTCTATTAATTTAGCCATGTTTTTTTTTTTGGGTAAAGAACCTAGCCTTAAAAACCTATCTCCCAAAAAACTCCTTCAAAGCTTTTTCATAATCTGTTGTGACTTCCATATCCCAATCTTCCGGAAAGCACTCATAATAATTGCGCTGCGCGTACCTTTCATCGAGAAATATTATTGCTCCTTTGTCTGTTTCTGAGCGGATGCACCTTCCTGCATTCTGCAGGCATTTTGTAATTGCAGGCAACACATACCCATATTCAAATCCCTTCTCAAATTTGTCTTCAAAATACTCAATCAATAGCCTTGCTTCAACATCAGGCTTGTTTAGCGGCAAGCCAGCGATTATCACTGCTTTTAAAACTCCGGGCATGTCAATACCCTCCCCAAATGAGCCTGTGGAGATTCCAAGCAAGACAGCGCCTTTTTCTTTGTAAGATTTGAATGCTGTCAGGAGTTCCTCTTTTTCTTTCTTGTTTTGGGACTGCTTTTCTATGAATATCGGCTTTTTCGCATATTGCTTGAGATGCTCATGGATATTTAGAAGCATATCATAGCTTGAGAAGAATATTGCAGAATTCCCACTAACCATATTGGTCACATCACTGCAGACTTTTGCAATTTCCGTGAATTGCGCATGATTCCTTTCCTTGAATTTTGTTGTTGTTTTTGGTATAACCAAGTTAAGCCTGTTCTTCTTGGGAAAAGGGCTCTTGTACTCTTTCTCAACAACATTGGCAAAGCCAAGGATGTCCTTATACATTGAAGTGGGAGTTAAAGTTCCAGACATCATGATTGTTGAGTAGCTTTTATCAATCACCTCTTTTGCAGCAATTGAAGGGTCAAGGCACCTGTAAGCAAGGCTGATTTTAAGCTTCTTGTCAATTGTTTTTTCCAATATTCTCCCAAATCCATTGTCTTGTCCAAGCCAGGCTTCCAAAAACTTGGCAACGCTTAAAACATAGCTTATCTTTTGCCTGTTTCTTATATCATCTCCAATAAACAGGAGCTCTGAAAGTATGTCCTCATAAGGCTTGCTTCTGCTAACCAGGTCAAAGAAATCGCTCCTGCTAACTGTCGCTTCATTTTCTACATCCCTTGCAAGCTCAAACAATGCGTTTTCGACAATTTCAAGATTGGTATTCGTCTCCTCATAACCGAATTTTGTTGCCTCCTTCTTGGCATTCTCAATCACAAAAGATGTTGTTTTTTGTGTCATGAGCTCCCTCATCCTGTTTGGGAGGTTGTGGGCTTCATCAATAACTATAATTATGTTTTCAAGCTCTTTCTTTATCTTCAGCAGGAAATTCTGCCTTATGGATGGGTTGAATATGTAGTAATAATCCGCAATCACCACACTTGCATTGCCCGCAGTCAAAGTAGCAAGCTCGTAAGGGCAAAGGCTCTTGGATTTGCCTTTCTCTATGAAATCATGAACGTGGCAAGGCCCTTGCATCCCGAGCTCTTCAATTGCCAGCTTTGCCTCAACTGTTGGCTGCAAGTTTTGCTTTCTTGAGTTTAGATAGTACTCGCACTTGCTTTCATCCCGTAAGGACTTGCAATACTCATGGAACATGCCTGATGCCATACCATCAACTCCATTCTGAAGGCACATCCATTTCTTCCCGATGATGTCAGCAACATCAAAGGTAGTGCTGAATTTCTGCTTAATCTGCTTCAGAGTTTCTATGACTATTCTGTGCTGGGTTTGCCTTGAGGTCAGGAAGAAGATTGTCAAGTTGTGCTTCATTGCAAATGGCAAAGCAGGCGCCAAAACAGCAACAGTCTTTCCAATTCCTGTTGGGGCATGCATTATGATATGTTTTTTGCCTTTAACCGAGTTGTATACGTCAGAAATCATGCTGCTCTGGATTTCTCTGACTTTAGAATAAGGAAAGTAAATCTCTTTTTGCATTTCTTCGCTAAGCATGGCTCATTGTATTAGGTTGTGGTTTATAATTGTTTTTCATTTCTTGATTCAAGCCTCTATTGTTTTACCACTCTAAAAAGCTCACAAAAAAGAAAGATTTAAATAAAGAAAGTTAAAGGTTTAAGGATTAAAAAGGTGAAACAAAATGGGATTTTACACTAAATATTTTTCAACACTTCTGAAAGGATTAAGAATAACCGCATTAAAAGAAAGGATTGAAGTTAGAAGGGTCATTAATAACCTAAGAAAAGCAGATCACACACTGTATAAAAGCCTATTTGAAGACGTAGAAGAAAAACATAGGGTTAGTCGTGCAATTGAAGAGGAAAAAAGACTACTAGAAGAATTCAAAAAGTCATCTGACAATGCTTACTCTTTAATTTTCAATTTGTCTACAGAAGAGATTCAACTACTAAAAATTGTCGAAGATATTCTTAAAGAACTTGAGGCATTTTCAAAATCTGTAAATGACCCTCAGTTAGTGAAAGTAGAAAGGGAATTTGCTTTAGCTATTTATCAAGCATTGAAAAAAGCTGAAGATGAGAATAGAGACGAATTTAAGCAGGTAATGGTTGTTATAAATGAAGCAGAGGAGGAAAATAAAAATAAATTCATGGCCAATATAATGTTGGCTTTCCAAAAAGAGGATCAACAAACTATGTTGGCAAAATTTGCAGCAAGGGCAGAGGTAAGAATAGCTAAATATGATATCTTAAAACTTCAACAAATCCCAATCAAAATTAAGGCTCTCAGACGAAGAGCTACTGAAAAAGGAAGAAAAGAAGGTGTGGAAAGGGTGATCGGGGAACTTTACGGCACTATTCAAGAAATCAAGAAATATGCTAATGAAGCTTTTAAGGAGATGTTCCTTTTGCAGAAAAGGACTACCCTCATAACGCTGAAAATTTTATTGGACTTAAATAACCTGCGAGAATTCAACAGAAAGTGGGTAGGAAAAAGTGATATGCCAAGAGAACCTATCGCAAAGAAAAATGAAGAAATTGATAAGATTGAAGATGAAATTTCACATCATTTCCATACAATTGCACAGGCTTTTAGGATAATGATTACAAAGATACAAACTTTAGAAAGAGAAGCAGAAATAGACGCATCTAAAAAATAATTCTGTTTAAAAAAAGAGGTAATTTAAAATGATGCAAACCCGTGACTGGGTCTCTGGAGCAGTTGGCGCTGTTATACTCTTGCTTGGATTGCTGCCTATGTTAGGTTATTTTTCTTTTCTAAACAGCCTCTCTTCAACATTGATGATATGGATTGTAGCAGGCGCTGGCTTTTATTTAATGATAAATTCCATTATTGAGATCACCAACAGCAACATAATTGGATGGTGGTCTTTTATAATTGCCGTCATAGTCTTGATAATTGGCTTGCTGCCAATATTAAGCAGCTTTGGCTGGCTCGGCCCATGGGCAGAGTTCAAGTGGCTGTCAAGGACAGCTTATAACATAATTTTCATTATAGAAGGGGTATTCCTCATGATTGCCACATTTGCCATGGAGCTTTAGTCATCCGCCAATATAATTTCGCTTTTCTATTTCTTCGGCACGCTGCAAAAAGGATTCGCTATGTCGATGTAATGAACCCATACATACGCCAGCACAAGCCCAAGCACCAAGGCAAAAACAAACATTGTAACAGGATGCGTCACAATTCCTTTTCTATTCTCGAAAATTTTCATTGGACCTCTTTGTCGTTATTTGCAAAATGGAAACTTTATTGCTATAGTTCCGTTTGCCCATAAGATTGTCAGAATAATTCCAGCTATTAAGCCTATTATAAACAAGTAAACTGGATGGGCGGATATTATACCTTTTCGATTTCCGAATATCATCATTTCATCACCTTATTTACAGAATGGATTTGGGAATGCTATATAATTTATCCATAAATAAGCCGCAACCAAACCCAGCAAGAATGCAAAGCCAATCCATGTCCAAGGATGCGCCATAAAACCTTGTTTGTTATTAAAAAGCTTCATTTCATTAATTCCTGAAAAAGGATATATTTAAACATTTCTATTTTAGAAAGCTTTTTATAGGATTGTTTAAAAGACTGAATAATCATTAATATTATATCATCAAGGAAAAGAGGCGATATGGAAATCAAATTATGGAAGAAGCCGAAAAACTGCACAATCATCGACGGCTTTCCGGGTTTTGGGCTGGTCGGCACGATTGCATCGGAATTCTTGATAGAGCACCTGAGCACAGAGCAAATCGGCAAGATTTTGTTTGATGACATGCCGGCAATGGTTGCAATACATGAGAGCAAGGTAGTAGAGCCTCTTGGGATTTTCTACAATCAAAAATATAATATGGTTATTTTGCATGCAATCACCACAACAACACATTTTGAGTGGGAGATGGCCAATATTGTGAACAAACTGGCAACTGACTTAAAGGCAAAGGAGATAATTTCGCTTGAAGGTGTTGGTTCAGGGGAAGAAGGCGAGGAAGGAAGGGTTTTTTATTATTCCAGCAATGAGAAGAATGCCAGGCTTTTGGAGAAAACGGGCATTAAGCCGCTAAAGGAAGGGATAATAATAGGAGTTACAGGCGCAATCCTTCTGAGAGTTGAAAAAATACCGCTGAGTTGCATATTTGCAGAAACGCACTCGAATCTGCCTGACAGCAAGGCTGCAGCAAAAGTCATAGAAGCGCTAGACAAATACCTTGGGATGAATATCGATTACAAGCCATTGCTTGAGCAGGCTGAAAAGTTTGAAGAAAAATTGAAAAACATACTGCAGAAGAGCCAGGAAGCCCAAGAAGTAAGCGACAAGAAGAAATTAAGTTATTTTGGATAATTTTTATCACTTTCTTAGGACCTAATTTTTTGAGAATTTATCTAGCTTTTAACGTTGAAAGATGATGTTTTTCAATGAATTTACGCATTAACGAAAATTCAATAAAAACAAAATAATCAATCCAGCCCCATCCAATCCCCCAAACCACCCACCCATATCAAGGAAAAGTGTGAAGTATTATTCCAGTCGAAACCAAAATTTCTTTTGCCATTTTTTCTGGCAAATCAAAGTAATAGTTACCTACCTTAAAAATATACAGGTAATTCGTAGAGGGCATTCTTACTTCAAATTCGTATCTTGCCATCCAAACGTCTCTACTTTTTTTGAAGGCCGTTTCAAGTTCTGTTAATGGTGATACTGTGATTTCTGATTTATCTGGAAACACAAGTTTAACATATTTCGGTTCTTTTGATTTTTTTCTTTCAGTAATCATTTCATAATAAACTTTGTATATTATCCCTCCTTTTAGTTTTTCAGTATGGAACGACCCATAAATCTTCCCTTTATTCTCTTTCCCGATTTGAAAAAGTACTTTTAGTTCTTTTTTTGATAGTACCATAATATATCAACCTCGAATTATATGTACAAGTATTAAAAATATCCTTTCTTTTTTAAGAAAAAATAAAAGTAAATTACGAAAATAATCCCAATTATTCCAGCAACAATCCACATTCCCATTGAATTTGCTTTCTTTTGCATAAGCAAAATTTAGGATTGTAGAACTATTTAAACCTATCCAAAAGTTCGTCTAAGCCCTAATGATTCTACACTCGAAAATGGGGTTTCTCTTCTCAGCTTCGCATAAAATGAGATTT
>CAZMBY010000020.1:0-20440 GCA_964564925.1 uncultured Methanosarcinales archaeon | reverse complement strand
GAAGGAAAAGATGCCGCGCAAAAAATAGCAATATTGGCTTCATTTGCATTTGGGA
Organism: uncultured Methanosarcinales archaeon; assembly: GCA_964564925.1. Taxonomy (GTDB): domain Archaea; phylum Nanobdellota; class Nanobdellia; order Woesearchaeales; family GW2011-AR4. The sequence goes on along the minus strand of CAZMBY010000020.1, from coordinate 20,385 downwards.
GATGGATAAAGCCAAATGAAGTTTATTGCGAAGGCCTCACTCACATTTCTCCTATTGACATAGAATATGCTAAAGAGCTTGGCTATGTGGTAAAGCTTCTTGCAACAGCAAGGATGACTCAACAATCAGAGATTGATGTCAGAGTGCATCCTGTTATGATTGCAAAGAGCCACAAGCTTGCAAGCGTAAATGAGGAGTTCAACGCAATCTACATTCAGGGAAGCCCTTTCGACGAGTATTTCAATGTCGGCAAAGGCGCAGGCCAGGGCCCCACTGCATTTTCCGTTTATTATGATATTGTGAGGATTGCAGAGATGGTAAGGAGCAAAACATCAAGGCTATTCCACATAAACAAAAACAGCCATGAGATTGCATGGCAGAACAAGATTTCCACAGAAGGCTATCTGAGGGTTTACCTGAGCCACGTTCCAGGCTCTTTGCACAGCGTGATTGGAGTCTTGTCAAGAAACGGATGGAACATAAAAGACTCCATCCAAAGAGGAGGCAAAATGCACGAAGTGATTTTTGACAACGTCAAGTACCTTCCTGTAATTATTACGCACGAGCCTTTGCCTTATGGAGTGATACAGAACACGCTTCCTGAACTTGAATCACTCAGGACAGAAAAAGGCAAGCCAATCCACGGAAAGCCGTTTTATATGAGGGTGGAGAGGTAATTAGATTCTTGGGTGTATAATATATGGAATTGAGTATTACATTCATTATAGTGTCCATTATTGGATGTTATTGTTGTGTTTTATTCTTCTGATAAGTAGGTAAGAGAACACCTAAAACCTGTAGGTCAGGTCACCCCAAATACTCTTTCGCCTTCAGCAATTCTGCCAGCAAAACCGCCCCTCCTGCTGCTCCCCTCACAGTATTATGAGATAAAGCGACAAACTTCCACCCGAATATCTCGTCTTTTCTCAGCCTTCCAAATGATACACCCATCCCATTTTCATAATCCCTGTCAAGCATTGTCTGCGGCCTGTCTTCGTCGCTGAAGTACTTTAGGAATTCTTTTGGAGCGCTTGGCAAGGTAAGATTAGCGATAGGATTATTGTATCCAACAACAGCTTCAATGAACTCTTTTTCTGTAATCTGCTCCCCAAGCTGCATTTCAACGCTTGCCATGTGGCCGTTCTCAACAGGAACTCGAATGCAAGTGGCAGAAATCTCAGGCTTCTTGGCCAGCTCAATCTTTCCATTTTTTATTTTCCCAAGAATCTTCAGCGGCTCCTGCTCTGATTTTTCCTCCTCATTTCTGATGAAAGGAATAATATTTTCGCTCATTTCAGGCCAGCTCTCCAAAGTTCTTCCTGCTCCTGAAACAGCCTGAAGTGTTGTAACTGCCATTCTCTTAGGCTTGTACTTTTCCAGCGCCTTGATTATTGGAACATAAGACTGTATAGAGCAATTGGGCTTTACTGCAATCAGGCCCTTGTCCCATCCCCTGTTCTTGCGCTGAATGTCGATAAGCTTCACATGACTTGGATTTATTTCAGGGATGATCATCGGCACATCTACTGTCCACCTATGGGCTGAATTATTCGATACAACAGGAATTCCTTTTGAAGCATATTTTTCTTCAATTCCCTTGATTCTCTGCTTGTCCATGTCAAGCCCGGAAAACACAAAATCAACTTCTTTGCACACCTCATCAATGTCTTCTTCAACTCTCTTGACAATCAGTTTAGAGGCATTTTCCGGAATTCCAGTTTGCATTTTCCATCTGTCCTTAACAGATTCTTCATAAGTTTTCCCTGCAGAGTTTGGAGAAGCCGCAACGCTGCTTAAATCAAACCAAGGATGGTTTTCCAATAGTGTGATAAATCTCTGCCCGACCATTCCTGTCGCCCCTAAAATGCCGACTTTTAATTTATCCATCTTTGTCATCCGAAATACTCCTTATGCAATACCCTTACTGCTTTGTCAGCGTCTTTTCCGTCAACTATGAAAGTGATGTTTATTTCTGATGCACCTTGAGATATCATTTCCACATTGATTCCATTGTTGCCCATTGCAGAAAAAGTCCTTCCGGAAACTCCCGGCGTTTTCCTCATCCCTTCTCCAACAACACAAACAATTGCCTTGTTTTTGGCAACTTCGACACTTGCTATCTCTTCAACATCCTTGAGGATGCTGTTTAGATTCTGGTCATCTTCAACAGTCAAAGAAACGCTTACTTCAGAGGTGGAAACTACATCTATGCTCTTCCTATAGTTCTTGAATATATCAAAAAGCCTTGCCAAAAATCCATGCGCTCCGAGCATTCTTGTCGAGTCGATGCTTATCAATATGATATTTTTCTTGCAGGCAATCGCCTTGGCCACATGCTCCGCCGAATCAGCCTGTTTTAAGATTGAAGTTCCTTTTCCTGAAGGGTTAAACGTATTCAACACCTTAACCATGATATTCTTTTCCATTGCAGGCAGAATTGTTTTAGGATGCAAAATTTTTGCCCCGAAATATGCAAGCTCTGACGCCTCAGGAAAAGAAATAGTCTCCAAAGTCATAGCATTCTCAACTATCTTGGGGTCTGAGGACATTATGCCGTCAACATCCGTCCAAATCTGAATCTCTTCAGCACCAATCGCAGCTCCTATTATTGCAGCAGTGTAATCAGATCCTCCCCTGCCAAGAGTTGTGACATCATCTTGCTCAGTTTTGCCGATGAATCCTGTAATGACAGGAAGTGCCTTAGATTCCTTGATGCTTTCTTTGATTGATAAGTATGATTTTTCAAGAGCCTGTGCGTTGCCAAATTCTGCATCAGTCAAAAAGCCGAGGTCCCATGAATTGAACGCTCTTGATTCCACTCCAATTTTATTTAATTGTGCAGCAACAATTTTGGAGGACATTCTTTCCCCAAAAGACTGAACATGGTCAAGTTCTTTATTGTCAAGCTTTCCGGAAGACTTCATTTTCTTTGCCAACTCTTCCAATTCATGCAAATCATTCTTTATAAGCTCCTTATCGAGCTCTAAAATTTCCAGTATTTTGTAATGAACTTTTCTGATTGATTCCAAAGTATCATCTCCTTTTCCTTGTGCGCTTTCATGGGCAAGCCTGATCAAAGCATCAGTAATTTTTGTGACTGCAGAAACTACAACAACAGGATTCCTATGCAAGTTATTTTTCACTATGCCTGCAACATTCGCAATCCTTTCTGCATTGCCAACAGATGTCCCTCCAAACTTCATTACAATCATTTTATCTCATCTTTTCGATTCTTTTTACTGCTTCCTTTACGTCTTCTCGGTTTCCAAGTGCGCTTAATCTCAGGAATCCTTCTCCTGAAGACCCAAATCCAACACCAGGTATTGTTACCACATGGGCATTTTTCAAAAATTCCTCAAACGCTTGCCATGAAGTCTTGCCTTTAATCCTGACCCAGAGGTAAGGCGCATGAACTCCCCCATAGACTTCATATTCAAGCTTTTGCATCGAAGCCCTTATGATTGTGGCATTTTCAAGATAATAGGATATTGTTTCTTTCATTTCCTTCATTCCTTTTTCATCCAGTGATGCAAGAGCGCCATGCTGGGCTATATTTGAAGCTCCGTTAAAGAGGGTTGTTGTTATCCTGTTCCAGTCCTTGTTTACCAAAGACCCGTCGTCAAATTTAAGCTCGGTTGGGACAACAGTCCATCCGACCCTTACTCCTGTAAATCCAATCGGCTTTGAAAACGAGCTTATTTCTATCGCAACATCTCTCGCTCCTTGTATTTCGTAAATTGATTTTGGCAGGCTCTTGTCCGAGATGAACTGGCTGTATGCAGCGTCATAAACAAGGATTGAATTATTTTTTCTTGCAAAGTCCACAAGCTCCTTTAATTGACTGGCATTTGCAGCAGCACCTGTAGGATTGTTTGGGTTGCAAAAAAAAAGAATATCTGTTTTTTTCAATTTGCTTAAGTCAGGAAAAAAATCATTATCAGGCGAACATTCCATGTATTGGATTCCGTCAAACTGCATTTTCTTAGAGTTGTATTCTTTTGTCTTGCCAAGTATTACGCTGCTGTCCACATAAACAGGATAAGATGGATCCTGCACACTTATTGTTGCGTTGCTGCCAAAAAGCATTTGAAGCCTTGCTGTGTCGGGCTTTGCCCCGTCAGATACGAAAACTTCATCTCCATGGATTTTTCCGTTATACAGCTTCTCAGCTATTTTCTCTCTCAATTCCTTCAGGCCTTGCTCTGCCCCATATCCACTATAGCCTTTCTTTGTTCCAAGCCTTGCCACTTCATCAGATAATCCTTCTATCATATGGGGAGTGATTGGCTGTGTTGTGTCTCCTATTCCGAGGCTGATTAGCTTTGCATCCGGATTCCTGTCCAGAAATTCTTTTTTCCTCCGGCTTATTTCAGGAAACAGATAGTTCGACTGAAGCTTTGCCATGTTTGGGTTTCTTTTTACCATTTCAAAGACTCCCCAAAGCATCAAAATCCAATGTTGCAAAATAATCTTCAACAGTCTCTGCTCTCCTTATTTCCAAAACGCTTCCATCATTCCTCAAAAGGAGCTCTGACGACCTTAATTTTCCGTTGTAGTTGAAGCCCATGGCAAACCCATGCGCGCCTGTGTCATGGATTGCAAGGACATCTCCTGGAACTATTTCCGGCAATTGCCTGTTGATGGCAAACTTGTCATTGTTCTCGCACAAAGAACCGGTCACATCATAAGTATGCTTATTAGGGGCATTTTCCTTTCCCAAGACTGTGATGTGGTGGTAAGCCCCATACATTCCAGGCCTCATGAGGTTTGACATGCATGCATCCGTTCCCACATAATCCTTATAAATGTGCTTGATGTGGTTAACTCTAGTTATCAAGTAGCCATAAGGGCCGGTTATCACTCTTCCGCATTCTGTAAAAATCTTCACAGGATTAAGTTTATTCTTAACAATAATTTCTTCGTAATGCTTTTTCACACCTTCTGCTATTCTATTGTATGAAACAGGATTTTGCTCAGGCTTGTAAGGAATGCCAATTCCTCCACCTAGGTTGATTAACTCCATCTTGATTCCATCTTTCTTGTAGACTTCGAAAGCAAGCTCGAACATCATCTTGGCAGTTTCAATGAAATAATCCTCATTAAGCTCATTCGAGATTATCATAGTGTGCATTCCAAATCTCTCAGCTCCTTTCTTCTTTGCAATTTTGTAAGCCTCAAGCATCTGCTCTCTTGTCAGCCCATATTTCGCCTCTTCTGGCTTGCCGATTATATCATTGCCATTTCTTGTTGGCCCTGGATTAAACCGGAAGCATATCATCTTAGGGATTCCTGCTGCCTTCTCAAGGAATTCAATGTGGCTTATGTCATCAAGGTTTATTATTGCGCCTAATTGCATTGCCTTCACAAAATCATTTGCAGGTGTGTCATTTGAGCTGAACATGATTTCTTCTCCCTTGAATCCAACCCTCTCTGCCATCTCAAGCTCTGCAAATGAGCTGCAGTCCACTCCAAATCCCTCTTCCTTGAGCAATTTCAGGATGAAGGGGTTGGGATTAGCCTTTACCGCAAAAAATTCGCTGAATCCTTCAAGCACTCTGAAAGCTTTCAGGAACTTTCTTGCATTCTCCCGAATAGCCTTTTCATCATAAATGTGGAAAGGTGTAGGGTGCTTTTTCATAATCTTCAAGATTTCTTGCTTTGTAAACGGTAATGTTTTTTCTGCCATCTTATTGAATATTATTTTTGGTTTTAATTGATTGCATTGAATTTTTTGATGTTAAGTGATCATTATAGTTTTTTCTCTTGAGTTTAGTTCATTGATTCATTTTTCTAATGTTGATTAGTTATTGAGTTTTGAGCCAATCCGGAATTTATTCATAATTTACAATCCTTTGCCTCTGATAATATGGAAATCACATGATTTTTTGAAAAATAATCAAAGACAATTGAAAAAATCTAAATTATCTTCAAATCCTTCAAGATTTTCCTCAGCTTCTCTTTGTTCTCAGCCTTCATTTCGCACATTGGCAGCCTGTAAATTTCCTTTATCATGCCTTTCAATGCTAAAGCTGCCTTGATGGGAATAGGGTTTGTCTCCATGAAGATTCCCTTGAACAATGGCAGATATTTGTAATGCAGCTCCTCTGCATTCTTGAAATCGCCATTCAAGGCACATTCAGTCAAATTGTGGATTTCATTTGGGATTATGTTGCTTGCAACCGATATTACTCCATGCCCTCCGCATGACATCAGAGGCAAAGTCAGTATATCATCTCCTGACAACACGGAAAAGTTTTTCGGCAAAGTGTTTATCACTTCCATCATCTGCGGCAGATTTCCAGAAGCTTCCTTCACTCCCACTATGTTTGAATGCTCCTTGGCGAGCTTTGCCAAGGTCGCAGTCTCAAGATTGATGGATGTTCTGCCTTGTATGTTGTAGATGATTATGGGAATATCAACAGATTTTGCTATTTCGCTGAAATGCATGTGCAATCCTTCCTGTGTCGGCTTGTTGTAGTAAGGGCAGACCTGCAATGAGGCATCAGCCCCCGCATCAGCAGCCTTCCTAGTCATTTCAATAGCTTCCTTTGTTGAATTGCTGCCCGTCCCTGCAATTACAGGCACTTTTCCTTTGGTTGCATCCACAACAATTTGAATCACATTATGGTGTTCTTCATAGTCAAGTGTAGGGCTTTCTCCTGTTGTACCGCATGGTACAATGCCGTCTATCTTGTTCTTTATCTGGAACTCTACCAATGCCTTCAATGCTTTTTCATCCAATCTTCCGTCTTCCTTGAACGGCGTTACAATTGCAGTAAATGCTCCCTTGAAAATTTTAACCACTCTCCATTATGCTATCCATCATGTCGTCAATTGTGTAAAATCCTTTTTTGTTGTTGATCCATTGGGCTGCCATTACTGCGCCCAAAGCAAATCCTTCCCTGTTCCTTGCCGTATGCTTAAGCTCAATCGTGTCTGCATCGCTGTCAAATCCCACAGCATGTGTGCCGGGTATTGCACCTGCCCTGACCGATGCAAAATGCAGCTCGTTTGGCTGAATTTTTCTGTTGATGGCTTCAAATAGCAGCTTATTTTTTCTGTTTATGTTTTTGATCAGGATGTTCCCTATAGCTCTTGCAGTGCCGCTCGGGCTGTCAATTTTCCTGTTGTGGTGCATTTCATATCCATAAACATCGTATTCTTCAATCTTATTGAGCATCCTGGCGGCATTCTCCACTATTTTGAAGAATACATTGACGCCAATTGAAAAATTTGATGAATGTATTAGACCTATTCTGTTTTGCTTCACTATTTTTCTTGCTTCTTCCAATTTGCCCTGCCATCCGGTCGTCCCAACTACAATGTTTTTTTTAAGGTTTGAGATTTTTCTTATGTTTCCAAGAACTGAATCTGGAGTTGTGAAATCAATGCATACATCTGCATTCTTAAGTGATTTTTCATCAATTGATTTATGGGTAGCTCCTTTTTCTCTTGGATCAATGATTGAAACAATACTTATTCCTTTGGCTCTTGCAATCCTCTCAATCTCATGCCCCATCCTGCCGTAGCCAATTATTGCTGTATTCATTTTAGTAATTGCAAACCTTCAGAATTTATTTTTCCAAAAAGTCCAGCATAGGATCATTAGAATCTGCAAGTATTTCTAGTATATTAAGATTGTCCTTCTCCTGCGACAGTTCAAATTCCATATAGTCTTCTTCCTTCATGGGAAATAGAAACATTTATATGCTATATAAACATTATGTTATTATTATAACATTTTGAATTTTTAAAGTTATGGTAACAATCAGCCACATAGTCAAGAAAATGGTGAATGGCCAGCCTTTTGTAGAGGAAGCGCTGGCAAACAAGATAATCAGCTTTGGGAATCTGGCAGAGCAGATCTTGCCTAAAATAGAGCAGGAGCTTGGCAAGAAGGTGAAGCATGCTGCTGTCGTGATGTCTTTAAGGAGGTACGCGGATGAAATTGCAGACCACAGGAAAAAATCCAGACCTTTCGATTATTCCGGAGAGATATTGATTAAAACGAACATTTGCGATTTTACAGTTGTCAAATCATTGAGCCTTTTGTCAAAACTGAAGATGGTACACAATTTGGTCAATTTTGAAAAGGGGGACACCTTGAATGTGATTGTGGGCAATAATGAAGTCAGCATTGTGACTAATGAGAGATATGCAGAAAAACTGGCAAAATTTCTATCAGGGGAAAGGGTATTGAACAAAGAGAAAGACCTTGTCGCTTTGACCATAATATTCACTGCAGACGATTTTTTGCATACGCCGGGGGTGATATTCGATTCAGTGAGGAAACTGGCATGGGAAAGCATAAACATTTATGAGATTGTATCAACAATGACTGAGTTGACATTCATTTTGCATAAGAAAGACTCAATGAAGGCTTATAGTGTATTGCAGGAGTTGGCAGGCAAATGAGGTTTTTGATAGGAAAGAATTAAATACTACTTCTTTCTAAACTGTGCTTGGAGGTGGTATTCATGATGGGATGCAAGAAATGCCAAGGCATCTGTGGAATATCTGTGTTAGTGGCAGGCATCATCTTCTTGCTGCAGGATTTAGGCTATGCAAGCTGGTGGGCGCTAAATTGGTGGACAGTGCTATTCCTATTGGTCGGCATTGGTTCACTGGGAATGAGGTCATGCCCAGACTGCCAGGCTATGATGACAGGCAAAATGAAGAAATGAATAACTGATTCTTTTTTTTTATTTTTAATTTAATGGGCCCAAGGGGATTTCAACCCCTGACCCCCTGATTTCTTCCTACTTAAGAGTTTCACCATTTATACAGGTGCTCTAAGCAGGCTGAGCTATGGGCCCAACTGCGAAATCAGTTGACACTTTGCAAGACATTCCTTCCAAAGTTTCAAGTGCTCATTTCGTTCGCAAGTAAAAAGAAAAGGTAAGCAGTTTAAAAAACTAACTCAAATTTTGTGAAAAGATTTTTAAAATGCATATTAAAACTGAATAAAGGATCTTAAATGGCAGCCCAATTACCTTTGGAAGATACGACTTTCATCGAATGCGCGAAAACTCGAGGCTTACGAATAGATTTAAATCCTGACGGCACTCTTGCTGAAAGTTCAAAGAATTCTACAGATTACAGGGCCTTTAAAGCTGGTTTGCTAAAAGAACATGGAGGAGCAGCAAGTCTTAAGGAACTGGGCATTCATCCTCAAGAAAGGCCAAAGTATTGGGCTATGTATTGGGCTGGAGTGGCAAGGAGTAAAGAAGGATAATCTGTAATCAAATCATCTTCAGCTTCCCGCTAACTTTGTCAATCTTTTCCTCTTCATCAGGCCCTATTCCCAAACAGGTTATCGTCCCGGGCTCAACAACAGTGTGGCCTGCATCAGTTATCAAGGCAGTTTTCAAGCTGGAATCTTCTGCAAGGTGCTTATAATGGAATAACTCTTTTTCATCCTTAACTTTCAGCACAATCTTCTTGCCGCCTTGGTTCTTCCACAATTCAACTATTTTCTTGTCGGATTTCATCACTGCATCGACAGACGCATGGCTGCATTGCGCAGCCAGCTTCCCTTTCGGAAGCTTCAAGTCATCTCTAACCAAAATCACTTGCTTGTAACCCATTTTATTTGCAATATACAATTTCTTCTCGTTTGTAGTGAAAAAATTTTCTGTAGTCACTTTGAATTCCTAAACAATCTTTATATATTTTGCGGATATAACATGCATCATGGATAAGCTTAAGGAAAAAGGATCGTATTTTGAAGGCTCAGACAAGAAATACCCCAATGTGGATTTGCCGAAATGGATGATCAAAATAGAGGAAGAAGAGCAAAGCTAAATTTTAAGAAGTTCTCCGTCTAAATAGATTGTCGGGTTCTTGAAAACCTGGTCAAGGTGGATTATTGCATAAATGTTGCCTCCAAACCAGTAATTTGAGCCTATGCCAATATGGGCTGTGCCCAGAGTCTTGTCATCCACAATCATTGCACCGATTATTGAGGCATTTGGGTTCAAACCGATCCCAAGCTCGCAAATTCTTCTCACGTTGCCGGGGTTCTTGGCAACAGATGCAGCCCACTTAAGTGTATTCTCGAGCTGCTTTGCCTCCTCACCACCTTTAATCCCTGTTATTTCGCCATCATCCACTTTGAGTTCTATCGGCTTTCTAATCAAAAGTGTATGCTCATGCGTTCTTGAGCTTCCATCAATGATTATCTTTCCTTGGACTTTTCTTCCATTTGGGGGGGCATAAACTTCGCCTGCTGGCAAGTTCCCACCTGTGCCTGGAACTGTGTAGTTGCCATCAGCTGCAATCGCTTTTATACCTGCCTTATCATAATACAAGTCAGTGCCTGCAGGAGTGGTTATGTGGATTTCTTTGGCGTTTTCCAGTTTTTGCCTCACAGTTTCATGCTGGGCCTGAAATGGCTTGTAGTTGACGTCTATAGCCTTCAGAATCAAATCTATGTTGCTTGTTGCCAAATCACCAAGGCTCATAGCAGAGATGAACCTGTGGTCTTTTTTCCCCACCCATCTCCTGAAGCTTTTTCCAAGCTCCTGGATGTTCCCTAGTTTGTCTGACATGTTCAATATTATTATATTTCCCGACTTCAGCTCTGACAAGCTGCTCACAACATCATCGTCAGATATGTCGCCTCTTGATTTTATGCTCTGCAAAATCAGCTTTGCATCAAGCTTCAGCTGCTCGGCAGCAAGATAGTATGCGCCAGACAATACGGCAGCTATGCCTCTGTTCTCATATCCAGTATCCCCGATTATCAAAACTTTCTCGTCTTTTACTGCCAAGCAGGGCGTAAAAATGTTCTTTAAAGAAAGTGCTGTCCTGAATGCTGAATCATACAATTGATGCTCTTTAAGCCATTTCAATGATTCAAGCGTTTCCATTGAGTTATTAGGTGTAAAAGTTCTTTTTTAAAGGTTTGGATAGATTTGGATGGGTTATCATCTTAGGACACAAACTCTTATCTTGGTGCTTAACAGAATATTTTAAATACTCGTATTTAGATTGATTGAGTATGTTTGGTAGAAAATCACAGATCACCTACTTTATCATTTTAGGGATTATTATTATCTTAGCAGCTTCATTCATTTTTTATATCTCAACCATAAGCAATTCAAAAACAAAAAACCTGATAGCTAAATCTTCATTAAACTCTCCGCTAGCTGAAATAAGAAACTATATTGAGGCATGTTTTGCTGATTCGATCAAAGATAGCGCACAATTGGCTGCTTTGTCAGGAGGATATTTCTCCAAGCCTAAGGCTGGAATTAATTTGTTGTATTATGATATACCCTTCTATAGCATTGAGGGCGTAAGAGATTATCCAGAAAAAGAAAAATTAAATCAAGAATTCTCCAAGTATATCGAAACGGCTTTACCATTTTGCTTAAATGATTTAGGTATTTTCAAAGAACGCGGAATCTCTATAAATGCTAGAAATCCAAAAGCAAAGTCGTTCATTAGCGATAATTATATAGCGGTGGAAATTGATTATCCAATAAGCGTAATCACGCCTGACGGCAAGACTTTTGATTTGAGTGAGTTCAGTCACAATTATAAAACAAAGTTTGGGTTGTTGTACTCCAGCGCTGTCAAAATAGTTGATGAGCAGATTAAAAACACCAATAATGTATGCCTGAATTGCCTGTCGAAAACTGCACAATCCAATAATTTAACTTTTGAAATTTATAGGACTGGCGACTCCCTAATTTACCAGTTGAAGGATAATCTATCAGCTATGGAACCTCTTGTATTTTTGTTTGCGAATAAATACAGCCATTTTTCGTGCACAGAATTGCCGCTTGACAATTTGGAGTTTGTGCAGAGGTGCGCGGACCTTGCCGTAGAATCAGTAAATTATACCTTTAGCTTAAAAGATATTCCAAATTTGACTGCTGAAGTGGGCAAGCCTTTCCACTATGTTTTAGAAGGATCTGGATATAAGGTTGCTTATGAGAGCTTTACCGATTTATTTTCAATAAATAAAACCACTGGCGTAATCCAATTTGTTCCAAAATCTAAAAATATAGGAATCCATAATATATGGATAAAAGCAGAAGACGGTCTGCATAATCTGTTTTATAAGGAGTTTAGGCTAGAAATAAAATGACGCAGATACAAAAAGGATTGGCTTATTGCATAGTTTTCATAGTGCTGATTTTGTCAGGTTATGGACAAGATCAATCAATTAGCGATGATATTTATAAAGATCCAAGCAAAATCAACAATGCGCTTGAAAATAATCCAAAAACTGTCGATTATTCCAAGATAGATTTCTCAATTCAGGGTCTCGATTACAGCCTTCTTGACTACAATAAAATTCCTGCAGATAAGTTTAATCAGCTTGATGTGTCAAAGATTTCTTATCCGAAGCTATTCTCAGATATTGGCAGGAGCGATTTGAGCATAAATCTTAACAATTACAATCCAAAACTGGAGAAATCATCCAATGGAGACATAATTGCAGTGCATCCCTCACACCCATCACAATATGTTAATATAAAAAAAGTTCCGACAGACGCATTGTTAGAAGTTAAAGAAAATGAAATATTGGTTGTGCTACGCTCCGAAACCAAAAATATTGATTTGTCCGGCATTGGGTCAGGAACAGTTTATTCTATAGGTAAAAACCAGCTGTCAAATGGGATGGAATTTTCCGGTTTATTAAGCTTTGACGGGGAAAGAAGTTACCTGAGAGAAGGCAGATCATTGGAAATTGATTATGCTAATTTTGTGCATGCCCTAAAAGGAGATGTAAGTATATACTATGGAGTGGAAAATTTCCAGCCAGATCAGCACAAAAGCGAGAGCTATTTTTTTACAGATAAGGATAAGCTCATTATTAAAGCCGTAAGCGACGAGTCTGTCGAGTTTGGAATCCGTGAGAACCACCAAATTTTCAAAACTGACTCAAAAGATAATCTTAAAATCAAAGTTTCTAATGGTGATAGAATTGATGTTGAAAGCAGAAACGAGCAGAACAAGATTCCTTTTCTTAAGCATTACAGCTCAGATAATGGAGAATCCATCATGGAGAACGATAGACTTACTTTCAAACTTGCAAAAGGCACATTTGGAATAACGACCCCGGACGACTATGATCCAGATTTTTACAAAAAGAAATCTCAGAGTGTAGCCGTGCAGGTTGGTTCAGACAGTATTGATGAGGAGATAAGAATTAGTTCCGCTGACCAGTTCGCTGTTTTACAGGATAACAGCAAAGAAACAGTCGTATTCAACAAATTTGGGCTGCCTATTAGCGACAGCATAGAAGAAAACAGTCTGCAAACAATAGAAGATTTGAAAAAGAGGTATCCAGACAAGAAATTTGGGATAAACCGGCTTCCTTATATCGGAGCTCAAGAAGATTACACAGAAGAAAGCGCGAGCCCTCTTGCTGTTCAGCTTGCGGATCATTTTCTTAGAAATAACAAAAAAACCAATCTCTTTACTGAAATAGAATTTACTGACGCACCGCAATCAAAGGCCATTCCAAATGGGATGATCATAGGCGAACCAACAATATACCCGTATCTGCAGCCCGAAATAAGAGAGCGTGCGTTTAGAAATGTGATGCCTTTGGATATTCTAGTGCATGAATCAACACACACTGAAGACATCTCCATATTTGATGAAGAGACCAAACAGTACAGTGGTTCAGTGCTAGAAACAGAAAGATTGCAAAATTTTTATAATAGCGTAGGCGAAGATGCAATGCAAAAATTAAGAGCAGATTCACAATTTAAGCAAGTAATTGAGTCTCTTAGGAACAAGTTGGCAATATCGGATTCAACGGATGATATTTTGAATGATCCTCTTAAATTTGCTACTTTTGTAAGGGGTAGTTTGACTTCAGGTCTTGGTGGCAAGTCCGCATCTCTTGGTGATTTTGACCTAATGGAAAATGATTTTCAGCGAGTTACAAAATTGCCTTCTGTCCATGCGTTAAATCCTGCTGCAAAAAACTTCAGAGTCTTCATTGAAAATTCCAATTTAGCCGCTACTTTAGCCAATACAAAACCGGATAATAGCCAAATTCAGTATTTAGAGATATCTGCCCTTTATGGGGAGCAGTCTGTGGAAACAAGGAAAGCAAGAGCAAATTCGGCTGATAAGGAGTTAAGCGATTTATACAGAAAATTAACGCAGCTTGCATTTGATTCTGGAAAGATTACCCAACAGGATTGCAGCACTATAACAGGCTCTTCATGCCAAAAATGCGTTTTATATAAACTGACTTGCAAACAGTAAGAATTCGTAAATCAAAAGATGTTCAAATTGAAAATAGTAAAATTTTGAATATTGTGATACTATGCAATTAATAATTAAAATTTTGATTTTTATTATTCTGTTCTTAATACTTTTTTCCTTACTGACTTTTTTCATGTCAATCCATCCAAAAAAGATTATAACTGGCTTAACTCCTGATGATTTGGGCTTGGAATATGAGGATATTTCATTCAAAAGTACAGATGAAATTAGTTTAAGCGGATGGTTTATCCCCAATAATAAAACAGGATTGACAATTATAATAATGCACGGCTATCCTGCCGACAAGGCCAACCTTCTTGGAATCGCGGAATTCCTGGCAAAAGATTTCAATGTGCTTTTGTTTGACTTCAGGAGCTTTGGAAAAAGCGAAGGAAAGTACACAACAGCAGGCTATCTGGAAAGAAGTGATTTGCTAGGAGCAATCGAATATTTGGAAAAAAAGAAGAATATTACAAAAATAGGCCTTTACGGTTTCTCTTTGGGTGGTGCAGTTGCATTGATGACAAATCACAAAAATATCAAAGCTGTTGCAACTGACAGCGCATATGCAAGGCTAAGCCATATGGTTCAACACATTTACTCCCCATTTTTATTTTTGAAATATCCATTGGCTTTTCTGACAAAGCTTTATGGAATGCTGTTTTTGGGCATAAACATTGATGGGGTCAATCCAGCTGAAAATATCAAAGAAATCAAAGTTCCAATGCTGTTGATCCATGCCGGGCAAGATTCGCAGATACCGGTGAGCGAGGCTTATTTGCTCCATGATGCAAACAGAAATTCAGAGCTGTGGATTGTCAAAAATGCTGATCACGGAATGACTCACGCTGTTAATACTAAAGAATATGAAAAGAGAGTTATCGGATTCTTTTTGGAGAACATAAGGTAATCATACTATTTTCAAGTAGTTAACAGAAGCAAGATTTAAATAGTAAACGCCTATTCTGCAAAAGAATTTATTTTCGAAAAGGTGGAAAATTGACTCAAGCATTACCGGGTTTTGTAAATGAAGCAGTGGCCCAAAGGCAAAAATATTATACAAGTGAAAAATTCCTGGAGGCCAGGGAACTGTCAAAAGCACTTGGTGGAGACCCAGGAAAAACTCTTGATGATAAGATTTCTACTTTCCTGAAAGAAAGGAAAATTAGACATGATACTCCGCCTGAAAAATTAGCGGAAATTCCTGTCGATAATGTGAGATTACTCGGAGCCACCTATTATTTTGGCAGAAGATTGTTTTCAACAAGTTATGAAGTTAATGGAGGAACAGATCCAAATCCAATAATCCAAAATGTTTTTGAGTCCTTACTGGCCTCAGATAATGCGCACGCAAGAGATTTCTTGGAAGGTATTGCTGGAGTGTCTAGCAAGGTGGTTGAAAATCAGCGGAAAGTCGTTGTTGTGATAAATGAGGTATTGACGGCATTAACGGAAGATTATAGAAAAAAAGTTGCTGAACTAGATGCTCAATATGCACGAGGAACTAGGACATATGATAAACAGAAATCTCACCTTGATGCTGCACATAGGCTTATGTTGGATAAAGTTGTAGAATATGCGAAAGAAGTTCAAACAAATGCACATCATGAGCCAAGTGTTAGGGGTTTCAGAAATTCTTTTGGTTCAGACGAATCTACAGGCAACAATGAACCAGTACGAAGAGTTTCTATAGATGCAGCTTATCTTGACTCATTAATCAGAACTCATAGAGGGGACTATGCATCTATGATAAGAAAAATAGAAGATGAAGTTGGACCGATTATCGGCCTTGATAAGAACGCCAATATAGAGAGGGCTACTGTAAAAATTGTGATTTATGAGGGTGACCATGAAAATCCAAATAGACACCTTGTCACTTTGGCAAAGGGCAGCGTAACCGGCCCACAAATTGGCTTACTTTATGCCATGAGAAGTTATGTGCTAGGGAAGCGTGATTTGACTCAGGATATGAGGACAAGAACTATAGCTTTTGAAAATGTATTGCGGCATTTAGGGGCTCGCTGAAATTTCATTTTTTCTTCTCACTATCATTGGGCTAAAGAATAATAAAGCTTAAAAATATCTTTTCTTTATATTCTTCAATGACCCGCCGCCAAGAAATCAGACAGATTCTGCATGAAAATAAGCAATCAGCGCAGCAGCTTGCAAACAATTTTCAAGTAACTTTAAAAGAGATTCTTGAAGATTTAAAGCATATTGAGAAATCAATCAAGCCGAAAAAATTAAGGATTGATCCTGCTCACTGCAAGAGCTGCAATTTTGTTTTCAGGGATAGAAGCAAAGTCAGCAAACCAAGCAAATGCCCAAGGTGCAGAAGCGAGTGGATAGAAGCGCAGATGTTCGGGATTGGTTAAGGAGACCTTCTCATGCCCATCTCATTCAGGATTATCTGGGCTGAACGGTTTCCTGACGATGCTCTTGTTGGAAGTGTTGCACTAAAAAAAACAGGGTACCGTTCAGGTAGATTTCTTACAAATGGATGCCCCACAAGTTGCTCACCGCCTATCTCAAGGAGATAACTTAATCTCTTCAAATTGTAACCATCTGGTATTGAACTCTGTGAGGAAAAAAGGCTGCAGACATCCATTGCCAATGCATTCAGGAAAACTGGATCGTCTTGCTGACCACCAACAACATTCGTTGAGGCATATCTTGCTACTGAAACCAGATCACGTTTTCGGTCTCTGTCCCTCATTGCATCATCCAGATTTTTGATTATATGATAGAAGAATGCACCCGAAGGGTCATAGCTTGTCCATCTAACTCCCAAAAATTGTTGCGTCCTAAGAGCATTTGAGAAGAGCATTAAACGATGTGCCAAAGGAGCACCGTGACCATTAAAATTTGCTCTTGAGGACATTGCAATTCCAATTCTATCATCAAGAAACGATGGAAGTTCTTGTTGGCCCGCGTGTTTTTGGTAAGCCAAAGATGCTCTTCCCCACTCTGCTAATTCTTCAAACTCAGGCTTTCCGGTATCCATAAAAGGATTCCTTGCCGCATTATAAGGTTTCTCTGGCAGTTTTCCTAAATTATCCTCAAAACTTCTTTGAAAGCCCCTCATAACAGTTGGGTATTCTGCGGCAAGGGCTGATAGTAAATCTGGTTTTTCCTTTGAAGCCTTCACAAGAGCTTGAAAAAAAGTTTGTTTTGCAAGAAGCTCTAAAGATATAGGGCCGCAATAGGTCAAATTATTGAGGATTTCTGAAGCCTGACTGTCTGTTATATGAAGTTCAACGACTGCTTGCGCAATGGAATCTCCAGTCTCTTCTACTATTTTTTTAAAGCGGACTAAATGTGTTGAATCTCTTGGGTCACCTTCCATTTCCCTTATATCTTGGACAATCAAATCAATATGTGCTTGTTGGACTTTAGGAAAACCTCCCAAAGCTATTACAAAACTTGAATAATCATACAATGCACCTTTTAAGGGGCTTGGACGACAAGTTTCACCAACTCTTTCAAATCTAGGTAAATCTCCTGAATGTATCGCACTTATTGCTTCTGCAATTATTGCGTCCATATTCGAAGCCATTTCATGCATGCTTTAAACCACTCCAATATAAACTTTATGGTAGTAACTAAACTTCTTTCAAAAACTTTTATATAAACCAAAATTTTTCATTCTTTTATGCTTAAAGCAATAATCTTCGACTTGGACAATACTTTGATTGACTTCATGCGGATGAAGAAATTAAGCTGCGAAGCTGCAATCAGTGCAATGATTGATGCAGGCTTGAGCATAAACAAGGAGAAGGCAACAAAAGAATTGTTTAACTTGTATGACAAGCATGGATTTGAGGAAAAGCTGATATTCCAGATATTCCTGAAAAAAATTATGAAAAAAGTCAATTATGAAGTACTAGCTTCTGGAATTGTCGCTTACAGAAGGGTAAGGACAGGATATCTTGAGCCATATCCGCATGTGAATGCTGTGCTGTTCGAGCTTAAGAGAAGAGGCATCAAGCTTGCAATAGTCTCTGATGCGCCAAGGCTGAAGGCATGGATACGGCTTGTTTCCATGCGCATAAACCATTTATTTGATGTTGTTGTGGCTTTTGAGGACACGAAAAAGCTCAAGCCAAGCGTTGAGCCGTTCAAGGTTGCCTTCAAGAAGCTGAAAGCCAAGCCGCATGAATGCCTGATGGTTGGCGACAGGCCTGAAAGAGACATAAAAGGAGCAAAAAATCTTGGAATGGTCACTTGTTTTGCAAGATACGGAAATCCAAATGCAAGAAGCTCAGGTGCAGATTACGAGATTAATGACATAAAGGAATTGATTGAGATTGTGGAATAGCCATTTCTTAGCAGTTAAGATGATAATATTTAAAAAGGAATTATTATCCCTAAAGCTATGGCATTAGAAGATAAAATTCATGTCGTAAAGCCTTCAGGAGAAGCAGCTTCCCCACCTAAAAGTTTAGATGAGTTAAGGATGTATTATTTCCACGGCGCAGACTTATTTGCAAAACCATCAACCTTAGGCAGTTCTATGGAAGATTTAAACAGACTCATTACAATAAGGCCCAATACTACGTTGCGAATGGGGGGAAATTCCGGCAATCCTTTATTGTATAGAGGAATATTTGCCTATGGGGTAAATAAAGGAAAAAATGTCAAATTTGAGATATATACTCCGCGCCAAAACCAGAAAAAAGGCTCAATTAGTCAAGTGTTAAGGGACGCAACTGCAGCTCTTTCGCTAGCGTTGTTGGAATCTGGGTATACCCTCACAAAAGTTGAATATAAGTAAATTTGTGAAATGAAAGGTGATCATTTATTATAACTTAAGATTTTTTACTCAATAATTTTTCTTTTATACTATTAATTCTCAACCTTCAAGTAACAAATCACACATGATTACGAGTAAAAAAACCAAATGTTTATATATAACTTAGTATACAGGATACTCATAGGTTTAAAAATCCTAGATCAAATTAAATTTTCGAGGTGCATAAAATGGCAAGAGGAAGATGTATGAAGTGCAGGAAAGAAGTTGAAATCAAAGACGGAAAGGAAGTCACAATGAAGAACGGCATGAAGGCTATGAAAGGTACCTGCGGCACATGCGGGACAAAAGTCTTCAGGATTCTTGGAAAGGCTAAGTAAGCCTTTTATTTTTTTGTTTTTTTCTATAAGTTCTATAAAATGTATATAGCCAAATTATAAATAATAGGTAAATTTCTATTCAGCAGGGGGTGCGTAGCTGCAATACCCATTTGCAGGCATAAGTGTTCAAATCCATTGCCATGCTTGATTAAGCTAAGGAAAATGCAGAAATTCGCAAGTAACTCTGCATGAACAGTAGCTAAACGTCATTTTGGCAAGAAACCCCAGCTTGCGTCTAAACGGGGAGAATGTGCTGAACAGACTGTGCCTAACAGCTTCGGCTGGTTGAGCTAGCAGCGAAGCCCCTGTATTTCTTCGATAGAAACCTTTATATGAAATATGCCCATTTCAGTATGTAACGGTGCTTAAATGGTTTTATGCTTGTTGGCTTTGCCGGTTTTTGCTGTTCTCAGCATTTTCAGCGTCAAGTATAGAAAGCTGACTATGGAAGCCCTGGATTGCCTGTTCAAGACAGCTACTCTAAGGAAATGCAGGAGCGGCCTTGATGACAGGATAAAAGCCGATGTAACCGGACGGATGCTGAAATATTCTCCGAAAGCTGCCGGCTTCATCTACAGACATTACAAATTGCTTTCATGGATTGTCTTGGCATTGTTTGTATGGAGCATTTATGGAACTTCTGTGGGCATTTACAATTATGCGGTATACGGGAACTGCAACGGGCCTGCTGACACGGGCTTTTGCATGCTGGATCCTACTGGAAAGAACAGCAAGACTTCTGAGGTGGATGTTGATGTCCAGGGTTCATTCATCCCTCCTGTGCTGGAAGGCAATGACCCGATGATAGGAAAAGAAAATGCCGAGCTGACCATCATAGAATTTGGGTGCTACGCTTGCCCATACACAAGGGTCGCTGAGCCTATAGTGAAAGAAGTTCTAGACTATTATAACGGAAAGGTAAATCTCCAATTCAAGACATTTGTCATCCCAAGGCACACTTACAGCTATCAGGCTGCCCTTGCGGCAAACTGCGCCCAGGACCAGGGGCAGTACCAA
>CAZMBY010000019.1:11822-20505 GCA_964564925.1 uncultured Methanosarcinales archaeon | reverse complement strand
AATCTGTTTAAAATATAGATAATTGAGCATGTTATCAAGAAAAACATTATAAAATAGCCAATATATTTCTGATGGGCAATCCTCAATCCGCCAGCCATTTCATCAACAAATGGCAAAGGAAACCCTCTTGGATAACAATTAGCGTCAAAGCAGTAATTTGGGCGCTTATAAAATAATGACGACAGTAAGAGAATTAAAGTCAATAAAATATTTCTAGCGTTAGGTTTAGCAAAATCCTTCCAATCCATCTTCAACTATTTTATCTATAGATATTTAAATATATTGATAACTTCAAACCAAATGCCAAGCTGCAAATCCGTTTATGACCCTCAGGAAGACAGCACTATGCTGGAAGCTTACGTCAGGCAGTATGCCAAAGGCAATGTTCTTGACATGGGAACAGGCTCAGGCATACAGGCGATTGCAGCTTCTCAAAACAAAAACGTAAAGTCCGTCATGGCAACGGACATCCAAAAAGGAGTGGTTGAATATTGCAAGAAAACTATCAAGAGCAAAAAAATAAGATTCATGCAATCTGACCTTTTCAATAAAATCAGGGGAAAATTTGACACTATAATTTTCAACCCGCCTTATTTGCCTCAGGAACTGAGGCTGAAGGACCTTACAGTTGAAGGCGGAAAAAAAGGCTACGAAGTCATTGAAAGATTTCTGAATGAAACTGGAGGATTTCTTGAGGCTGATGGGATAGTTCTTTTAGTATTCTCTTCATTGACTAAGAAGGAAAAAGTTGAGGAGTTCATAAAAAACAACCTGTTTGAGTTTATTGAGCTTGGGAAGCAGCATATCTTCTTTGAGGACATTCATGTATATTTGCTCAGGAAAAGCAGCTTTCTTGCAGAGCTTGAAGGAAAGGGCATAAGCGAGATAAAATATTTCGCAAAAGGCCATCGCGGCATGCTGTTTACAGGGAATTATGAGAAAAGTAAAATTGCAATAAAAGCAAGAAATCCAAAAAGTGAAGCAGTTGGAAGAGTTGAGAATGAATGGAAATGGCTCGAGAAGCTCAACAAGAAAGGAATCGGGCCCAAGCTTCTGTTTGCAGCTGAAAATTATTTTGGATATCAATTTGTTCACGGTGACCTTATTGCAGACAGCCTGAAAAAGTCGAGCAAGAATGCAATCATCAAAATTTTAAGGGATATTTTAAAACAATCTTTCATACTTGACAGCCTTAAGATTGACAAGGAGGAGATGCACCATCCCTTCAAGCACATAATTGTCAAGAATAGCAAGCCCGTCCTGATAGACTTTGAGAGGGTGCACTATTCACGGAATCCAAAGAATGTTACCCAGTTCTGCCAGTTCCTGATGCACTCAGCGATTGCTGGAATCCTGAAGGCCAGGAAAATTAACATTGACCGAAATGAATTGATGAAATTGGCAAAGATTTATAAGAAAAACCAGAGTTTAACAAATTTCAGGAGGATATGCAATTTAATATGAAAATCAAGAAAAAATATTTGTATTTGGCCATTGTAATTGCAACTATACTTATACTTATCTCTATTTACTATTTTGCCAAGGCTCCTGAAGAAGGTCAAAAAACAGTAGATGAATCTATTGAAAAAGAACCAATTAATGAATGGAAAGTTGACAAAAATGGCCATATTTCTTACCCTCTGGATAGGGGAGAGATACGGTTTAGGAGAGAAACTGTTAATGATACCGGAAATATCCTGATAAGCAAGATTATATACGAAAGCAGGAATCAGAACATTTATGGCTTGCTGGTTTTGCCAACATCTGTCTCTCAGCTGCTTCCTGGAGTTGTGCTTCTTCCTGGAGCAGGAGTCAGCAAAGAGAGTGAGCTCGATTTGGCTATCAAAATTGCAGAGCTTGATGCAGCTGTTCTTGTCATTGACCAAAGAGGCATTGGTGAAACTGATGGAGCTTTACCGTCATTGGACGAAGATTATTCAAGCTTTTTGAATGGCAAAGAGCCTTACCAGCATTTGATGGTTTATGATGCCCTGAAAGGCTATGACCTGCTGAAAAGCGCGCCATTCATAGATCCTGAAAGAATCATACTTGCTGGAGAAAGCTTAGGGGGCAGAATTGCAGTCATTGCAGCAGCAATAGACAGGAATATTGAGGGTGTTCTGGTTATAAGCTCGGCTGGCTTTGGATTCAAAGGAGGCAATGATACGAACAAGGACTTGTTCCTGAGATCATTAGATTCCGATAATTATATCGATTTAATAACGCCAAGAAAACTGGTGATGATGCACAATGTTCATGATAATGTGATACCTGTCTCTTCGGCAGTAAGCTCGTATTCCAAAGCCCTGCAGCCAAAGCAGTTTGTCCTGGTGAATGACACAAGCTGCAATCACGGCTACTGCGACAGCATGTACAATGGGCTTCTGGACAGCTTGAAGTATCTGATTGGAGTGTCCCCATCTGATTTTGCAATCAAGGAAATCAATATCAATACGACTCAATAAAGCATACATTTATATATAACCTCTTCCTACTATGCATTGGTACATCGAAAAGGCTATTTCTAGTATTTTCGTGTAACTAAGTAATACGAGGGAGAAAAATGCGTTATGGAAGTTTTGAGAACAGAACTATGCATAAGATAAAGTGTTCTGACTGCGGCGCGGATGCAGAAGTGCCATTCCAGCCAAAAGAAGGACGCCCAGTTTATTGCAGGGACTGTTACAGCAAGAAGAAAAGATTCTAGGATAATAATCCTTAGATCACAGGTTTCTTTGAATTTATTTTTTTCTTTATTTTTTTTATTTTTATGTTATTTATTGGTAGTTATATTTCTGAATTTTGATGGAAAATTATTTAAACTTTCATCACAAATTAATAAGCTATGGCTCAACCCGGTGGATTTTCTGATGCAAGGTGGCATTATAATATGGTGCCGGAAGAAATTAAAAGTAGGCTTGGTTTTGACGAATGGAAAGCACTTAGCTGGATGCTACAACACGAATGGATACAAAATACAAAATTCAAAATTAGTGCGAAAGAGGGCGAAGATGCAGGAACACCATTCACAGTTGATCAATTGCTGAATCCAACTTCTGGATATGGGGATTTGCTTCCTGACAAGGATGAATTGTCAGATTTGCTTGCTAGAGTTCCACCAGAAAAAAGACTCGATTTTAGAAGATTATTAATTGAAGGGTACTTATTGGGAACAGATTATGCGAGTCCATTATGGGTTCAAAGATATGATTGGCAAGGAAAACCAGTCGGTTCTTTAGAGCAAACAGGCATTGTCCAAGATAGGAATGGAGCAAATCAACTGACAGGAGAATTAAAAAGATATTGGATAAGAGAACGTGGTATTTTTGACCCAAGGAGATGGAATATCCCACTTAGTACTTTTATTGTTTACAGCTATTGTGATAAATATGACTTGCCAGATTCCAAAGTAAAATTCATTGAAAAATTAGGAATTAAACCTTAACCCTTATACCAAATCCTATAAATCAACCCTTCTTTATCATCGCTGACATACATCACACCATCTTTGTCAAAAATTATATCAACAGGTCTTCCGAGCACTTTCTGATTTTCGGTTAGCCAGCCAGTTGCAAAGTCTTTGACTTCT
This sequence comes from uncultured Methanosarcinales archaeon, assembly GCA_964564925.1. GTDB lineage: Archaea > Nanobdellota > Nanobdellia > Woesearchaeales > GW2011-AR4. Next base: position 16,916 of record CAZMBY010000019.1, on the reverse strand, counting down.
TTAGTTTTTGTGTCAATCATTACAATTTTGTAGCCGGTCTTTTCATCCCTGTTCCATGAGCCATGGTAAGCGACAAAAAGCTTGCCTTTGTAACCATCTGGAAAATTACTTCCAAAATTGAATGCTAATCCAAGAGGGGCAGAATGCGCCTGCAAGTCTATAAGGCTTGGCTCCTCAAAAGGCTCCATGCAGGGGTTTCTGATATAAGTGTTCTTGTCAAAATCCGTGTCATGGACATTTTTGCCATAGCAAACCGGCCAGCCGTAGTTCTTGCCTTCTTTTATTATGTTAATCTCATCTGGAGGCAAATCATTTCCAAGCAAGTCCCTTGAATTTTCTGTTGCGTAAATCTCGTTTGTTTCAGGATGGAATACAAAGCCGACAGCATTTCTTGTGCCCTTTGCAAATACTTTGCAATCACCATCAAGGCTGCATTCTAAAATAGACGCTCTCCTTTCGTCATTTTCAATGCAGACATTGCAGCTTGAGCCTATGCTTACATAGATTTTCTCATCTTTTATTCTTATCGTCCTTGTCCAATGCCCTCCGGCTGGCAGGCTGCTCAAGTGCTCCAATGCAGATTCAGCGGCTTTTAAGCCATCCATTCTTGCTTTTATTAAGCTGTCCTCGCTCGCAACATAAATAAAATCATTTTTGAATGAAATCCCATGTGGCTTGTTCAAATTTTTAATCACTATTGCAATTTCGTCGGATTTTCCATCATTGTTCTTGTCAGGCAAGGCTATGACAGAGCCAGTGCTTGGCACGCTCGCAAACAGCACATCATTGTAAAACTCCATCAATCTGGGCCCCTGGTTTGGCCCTGCATTAACAATAGAGCCTTTTCCCAAGCCAGAAGCAAAAATATCGATTTTGAATCCCTGTGGCAGCTTGATATACCCTAAATCTGAAGTTGGGGCATCATTTCTAAAATTACCAATCAAGAGAATTAAAAAAACTGCTATTGGCGTAAGCAACAATATTATAATAGGAATACGGTGTTTTTTCTTCATTGCAGGAATATTGTGTATATATTATAAAAAGATTTTCCTTAAAATAATAACCTTTAAATATAAATTTCTAAATTAAAGCTTATTATGAAATGGCGCCTTGTTGAGCAGCAACCATATTCTGCACCCATGAACATGGCTATAGACCATGCCATATACGAGAGCGTGGGAAATGAAAGGGAAAATCCAACAATCAGGCTGTACAAATGGGCCAACAGTTCTGTTTCAATAGGCGCATACCAAAATCCAAGAGAGGTCAATCTGGAAGATTGCAAAAAGCACAATATAAGCGTCGTCAGGAGGATGACAGGAGGCAGGGCTGTTTTCCACGACAAGATTGATTTTACCTATAGCGTAATTGCCCCTCTAAGGCTTTACCGCTACAGCATAGAAAAGGCATACAAGGATATCTGCCATTGCATAATCAACGCTTTGATTGAACTTGAAATAAAAGCAAGCCTGGAAAACAAAAACGACATCATGGTGGAAGGCAAAAAAATCTCGGGAAATGCGGCAAAGGTGATGGATAAAGGGATATATCTGCAGCACGGCACTTTGGTCTATGACATAGATTTTGAGATAATGCCAAAAGTGCTCAACATCCCGCAGGAGCTTGCAAGGGAGAAAATAGCTTCTATACTTGAATTTAAGAATTTAAGCCAGGATGAAGTTTATGAGGCATTCAGGAACAACCTTGTTTTCGGGAAGGATTTTAAAGTGGAAGGTCTTTCTGATTATGAGCTGATGCGGGCAGAAGACTTGGCAAAATCAGCCTATAGCTCTGTTTTTCTTCCAGCAGGCTCTTTCATGAAGAAGAAAGGCGCTTGCTATGTGGAGAGGGGCGGATGAGAAATATCATTTAAACTTTGTTTTGTTCGGAATGCACCATGGAATTCAATATTTGATTTTCTATCCATCGATTTACATCAACAGCTTGCTGCTTTAAGTATTCTTTTGTTTGGCCAGAAACTCTTTGTGGAAATAAACTCCTTAAATGACTTCTATATAATTTAGGTATGGTAAAAATTGTTCTCCCGCCTCTCATGATCTTATAGCAGTTTTCAAAGACACGTTCAACATCATATGGGTTGAGCTTAAGCGACTGTGCGGCATCTTCAACAAGAATTTCAGTTCCTCTTCGTGGCATCAAATTTACACCTGCGTATCTTGCTTCGTGATAATCTGCTATATTCTTTGGCAAATTTTCCCAGCCTGTCATATCAAGGGATTCATGAACTTCAGCAGGTAAAGGAAAGAATGACGCAATAACAACAAGCTCGTCATGCCCTATCCCCGGCTCTAAAGTGCAGACTTTCATTGCATCAAGAGCCTGCTCAAGAGAAATATGAGCCGCTAGTCGTATTTTTCCTTTTCTTTGCAGAATTATGCCAAGTAATCCTTCTTTGTCCAATCCTTGAACCAAAGCAAGAACTTCCTCAGGCCTTTTACCTAATTCATACATCCATCTGGGTAGCTGGCCACAATTTAAAAATATTTCTGGTAATCACTCAAACTTGCAATTCTCTAATCTCGCAATTACATCAATCATGAACCTTGCTGCCTGCGCTCCGTCAACAATCCTGTGGTCATAGGTCAAGGACAAAGGCAGTATTTTTCTCACTTGAATCTTGCCTTCCACCACAGATGGCTTTTCAGCTATCCTTCCGACTCCAAGAATCGCGCTCTCCGGGTAATTGATGATTGGGGTGAAAAATCCAACTCCAACAGAGCCAAGGTTGCTTATCGTGAATGTGCCTCCTTTCAGGTCCATCATGTTGAGCTTTCTTGATTTTGCGTCGCTTGCAAGCTTTTCAATATCCTTTGCAATTGTTTTTATGTCCTTTGCCTGTGCTCCTTTCACGACAGGCACCATCAGCCCTTCCTCTGTGTCAACAGCAACTCCGATATTATAATATTTTTTCAAAACAATCTCCTCTCTTTCAAGGGATGCGTTAAGGTTAGGATGATTCTGAAGGCACAATGCGACAGATTTTACGATATATGGCATGAATGTTAATTTTATTCCATCACTTTCATAAGCTGCCTTTTCTTTTTCCCTTAGTACAGCAAGCCCTGTCGCATCTGCTTCATGCATGTTTGTCAATTGCGCTGCTGTAAAAATGGATTCTGCCATCTTGCTTGCAACTATCTTCTTTACGCCATGAAGTGGAATCCTGTCAATGTATCCGAAGAAATCGTATTTTCTTGTTATCTTGATTCCGGCAGGCTCATCCTTCCTAGCTGAGCCGGATGCTTTTTGAACATCATCAATAGTAATCCTTCCTTCTGCGCCTGTTCCTTTTATAGAGGATAAATCAACATTAAGCTGCTTTGCAAGATTCCTTACAGCAGGAGTTGCCTGCACTTCGCTTTGGGAAGGCTGTGCAATTGCCTTCACGTCCTGCATGACTTTTTGGATTGGCTTGACATCTTTTGCTTCTTCTAAAAACCCAACAACAGAGCCCGTATATGGCACATTGGCTTTTGCCTCCATGTGCTTCTTTCCATCCTCTTCTGTTTCATTGTCCTCAAGTATTGTTACCATTGTCTCCCCGACATGGATTATTCCGCCGGCATTGACATGAAGCTTCAGGATTTTGCCAGACTTTGGAGACGGCATTTCCACAATCGCCTTGTCTGTCTCAATCTCTCCAAGAGGCTCATCGGCTTTTACACTATCGCCTTCCTTGACGAGCCATTTGACTATCTCACCCTCGTGGATTCCCTCTCCAACATCCGGAAACTTGAATTCGTAAGGCATTAACGGCAGACTCCGTCAACACGTCGCTCAAGTTGGATTTCGAGTGAATTGTGACTGAATTCGCGTTAGCTCACTGGTATCTCACTCCCAATCCAACGGACATGTTAACTCTACATCAAATGTGCTCCTGATTTATTTTTCATTTCTATATCTCTAATCTTCAATTTAATTTCAACATCGTACTTATTAACAACTGCTTCTTCTAACTTTAGCTTTTTTCTTTGTTCAATTATAATCTCAGTTATAGTATTCTCCAATTTAGTTGAATGCAAAACATTATGAATTAATTGTTTAAGATTTGCTTTCTCGCTGTGCGTTAATTTTTCAATTGTCGGCATTTTACTTAAAAACTCATTACCTTCTCTATCCCTTTAATAACCCTATTTGCATCTGGAATGTGGTAGTTTTCTAATTTTGCCAGAGGCATTGGAACATCTGGCGAAGTAACTCTTACAACAGGAGCTTCCAAGCTTAACAGTGCTTTTTCGTTTATATTCGCTATAAGCTCTGCGGCAAATCCGCATGTCTTTATCGCTTCATGCGCTATTACGCACCTTCCTGTTTTTTTTACTGAGTAGATTATGGTTTCGGAATCGTAAGGGTTTATTGTCCTCAAATCAATAAGCTCGACGCTGTGCTTGTTGTTAAGCTTTTCAATTGCTTCAGTGCATGTCTTCACCATTGCGCCCCATGCGATAAGCGTTACATCATCTCCTTGCTGGACAACATTTGCTTTTCCGATAGGAACTGTGTACTCTTCATCGGGTATGTCCTGCTTTATTGCCCGGTAAATCCTCATCGGCTCATAGAATATCACAGGATCAGGGTCTCTGATTGCAGCAGCCAATAATCCTTTTGTATCGTAAGGGTTTGAAGGAACAACCATCTTCAGCCCTGGAATATGAGAAAACATCGATTCGCCGCTTTCACAATGCAGTTCCAATGCCCTTATCCCTCCGCCATATGGCGTCCTTAGCACAAGAGGGCAGGTGTATCTTCCCCTGCTTCTCATCCTTATCCTTGCAGCGTGCGACAGCAATTGGTCAAATGCAGAATAAACAAATCCGCTGAACTGTATTTCAGCAACTGGCTTCATTCCGTTGATAGCAGCTCCGATTGAAAATCCGACAATTCCAAGCTCGGCCAATGGCGAATCAATTACTCTGTCTGCCCCAAACTCTTTTTGCAGTCCATCCGTTGCCCTGAACACGCCGCCATTAATTCCAACATCTTCCCCTATGATGAAGACCTTCTTGTCTAATGCAAGCTCCTGCCTCAATCCCATTGTCACTGCCTGAACTATGTTTGCTACTGTCATTTTTT
>CAZMBY010000019.1:0-11722 GCA_964564925.1 uncultured Methanosarcinales archaeon | reverse complement strand
TCCTGCCTCAATCCCATTGTCACTGCCTGAACTATGTTTGCTACTGTCATTTTTTTGTTTATAATTTTTTAATTTGATTATTTTTCATTGCGAATTTTGTAATATTTTACTGAAAGTGGAATTAATGTTTATTGATAATTTTTGATTGACTTTCCTGACGCATTATTTTTAATTTCAAAATCAACAATTATTAATGATTACTCATTAAATCATTCACAAGATACCTCTTATATAGGTAATCTATTCCAGACCAACGTAATATCAATTGAATTGGATATCCGTATACGACCCTGAGCCTATTGTTGTTAACCCTTATAGCAGTTTCAATACCTCCTTCAATTGGGAGAGCAGGTCGTCCTAAATTTTCCTCTATTGGACCCATTAACCTTCTTCCTCTGCTACGAAATCCTTGTAAATAATCCATAGCCAATAAGTATCTTAAACGTTCATTCATTATTTTATCCCCCAAACAATTCCTTCATCTCTTCTTTTTGCTGTGCTGTCATCTCTGCAAAGACATAAGTGAAGATATCCTTAGGATCCGGCAAAGGCAGCTTTTCAAATTCAACAACAGCCTTCTCGATTATCTCCTTTGATTTGCTTGAAACATTCTCCTTGTAAGCGTCATCAAGCATGCCTTTCTTTCTCATGTAATTTTCAAGCCTTTCAATAGGGTCTTTTTTCATCCACATCTCAAGCTCTTCTTTAGTCCTGTATCGTGATGCATCGTCAGATGTGGAATGGTCACACATCCTGTAAGTGAAGCATTCAATCAATGTAGGCCCTTCTCCTCTTCTTGCCTTGTCAACTGCTTCTTTTGCAGCCTTGTAGACTGCAAACACATCCATTCCATCCACTTGTATGCCTTCCATCCCGTATGCAATGGCTTTCTGCGCTATTGTCTCTGATTTTGTCTGCTGCGCCCTTGGAACTGAAATGGCAAACTGGTTGTTCTCGCAAATAAATACAGTGTTAGACTTAAACAATGACGCAAAATTCATCGCTTCATGAAAATCACCTTTTGAAGTGGCTCCTTCCCCAAAAAATGTCACAGCAACTTGCTTTTTTCCCTGTATCCTTGAAGCCCATCCTGCTCCTGAAGCATGAATCATCTGGGTTCCAACAGGGATTGCAATTGGAAAGTTATTCACATTATCCGGACTTCTCATTCCTCTTTCATCTCCGCCCCAGTATTGAAGCACCTGAACTATAGGATGCTTCCTTGCAATGAGCAATGCGCTGTTCCTGTACATTGGAAATATGAAATCATCATCTTCCAATGCCATTGCTCCACCAATCTGGCTTGCTTCCTGGCCTTTGAACTGTATGTAAGTTCCGAGCCTTCCCTGCCTCTGCATGTTGAATGCTTTCTGGTCAAAAGTCCTTACAAGGACAAGCATCTCATAAATTTTCTTTATTTCTTCATTAGAAAGCTTGGGCATAAGAGTTTCATCGCAGTTTCCGCTCTCATCCAGAACCTGCAGATATTCTACTTTAAATTCCCTTAAGACACTTTTTGGCATGAATACTCTCCAAACAAAAGATTAATTCGGTTTATAAATTTTTTTGAAGTTTGCTATCAGTTTCCTTTTTCCCTGCATTGAACAAGATGTATACAATAAGTCCTACTAGAGAAAGCACTATCCCATATAAGAAAGTTGAGAAATCAAAGAAGTAGAGCATGCCTAAGTTTAGCAAAATACCAAGGAAAGCCAAAACAGGAAAATTTCCAATGTTGAATGGCGCCTTGAAAGGCCTTGCTGCTTTTGGCTCCCTGTATCTCAATACAATGACTGATAGATTGACAAATATGTAAACAACGAATATTCCCAAGTCCACTAGATGAGCTAAACTTTTTATGTCTCCAATCAAAAGGCTCAAGCCGGCAGCTAAACAAATAGTTATTATTGCATAAATAGGAGTTCCCCTCTTGCCTATTATTGAAAACAATTCAGGAACCATTTTGTTTGAGGCAAGCCCGTAAACAAGCCTTGAGGCTACAATGAGTAGAATCAATACAGTATTTGAAGTTGCAAACAATGCTATCAATGACAGCACAAAAGAGCCATGTGGGATCATTTTTTGAGCGACTTCAGCCAATGGTGCAGGTGAGCTTGCAAGTGCATCAGGGCCAAGGATTGTAACAGCAGATATTGAGACAAGAATATAAATCAAGGCAGAAATTCCAAGCGAAATGAGCAATGCTTTCGGAATTATCTTCGGGCCGTCTTTTGCCTCTTCTGAAATGTTGACAAGGTTTTCAAAGCCGATGAACGCAAAGTATACCAAAGTAGTTCCTGCAAAGATGCCATAGATTCCAGTTGGCGTTTCAAGCAAGTTCAAGGATGAAAAAAGATTATTCTTTGTTATGTAATAGACTCCAAGCCCAATTATACCAGCAAGCCCTATCACTTCTATGATTGTAGAGACATCATTGTATTTAGCAGATTCTCTTATCCCAAAATAATTGATTGCCGACATTGCAGTAATGAGAATTAATGCTATCAACGCAATGCTGCCTCCAAATAAGAATGACCAGTATCCAGCAAATCCCAAAGCTACTGTTGCAGCTGAAATTGTAACTGTAAAAAGCATAATCCATTCAACTATGAATGCAAGAATCCTTTTCCTGAAGGCATTCTTGGTGTAGACAAATTCCGCTGCTTCTTTTGGATACATTGAAGAAAGCTCAGCATAGCTGAATCCAGTGAATGTTGCAATGACGGCCCCGATCAGGAAGGAAAGCCATAAGGCATTGCCTGCTATGCCTGCCCCTTTCCCAATAAGCGCATAAATCCCTGCGCCGAGAATTATTCCAACACCATAAAGTATCGCTTCAAACAGCCCAATCTCTTTTTTTAATTTGTATTTTTTCATTTGACAAATTCCACATTTGGCAAGTTTTTAAATTCTTTGTTTATGAATCTTAAGTTTTTGAAACTATCCTTTGAATTGTTATTAATCACACTAAAGTAGTAAAAATAGAAAGATTTAAATACAGACCATATTACATAATAGACGATGAAAAATGCTGCTGGATAATATATCTATTCAGGTGAAAGATGCACAACATGTGCTATTTTTCCCAACAAGGGAAGATATAGATATGCTTCCAAGAATAAGGATTGGTAAATCACTGTTTGACCTTATAGAGGATTATGTTATAAATTCTTGGAATAGCCCCAGATTGTATCAGGAAACTTCTACATATGTTCATGGCAATCCTAAAAATGTTCCAAGACAGAAGAGAAAAGCAATAGTTGAGGCAATGCATGCAGATTTTAATAATTTCTTAAGAGAGGCGATGCCTTATAGAGCACAAAAAATTGTTGAGGATGGAATAAGAGAAAGAACTGGAAAAAATGACCTTTCCCGAATTACAGATCAAGAATATCAAGCCCATTTCGGAAAAATTGTTGGTGAAGAGAATAATAAATATCAAATTGCCATGGAACAAATGGCTGCATGGATACGTGGTGATCCAAGAGGATCTGGCTCTAGTTTTGACAGATACATCCAACCATGGTCTTTTTTCAATCTATACTTATCTGCGATAGTAAATCAAATCTCTAATTTGGCTGATAGATTGTGGGATGCTGGCCATCATAAAGACTTACAAAAACCAAAAGAATTTAATGAAGCAGTTAGACTTTTATTCTTAGAGATTTATGCCAAGGCAGCTGGATTTAGTCCTTTAGGAATTGTTGGTGGAGCATCATTTGAGGCTGCACCTGAAGTGATAAGCTGGAATCGTAGGGCATTTTATCCTACCCCGCACCCAGAGGCGATTAAAGAGGTATACTCTCAAGCAGATGGCATTACAGAAGAACAGATTAGGAAATCTGAGCCTGCCTTTGGTGATGAGGGTATAGGTTGGTATGATTCAAACCAACGGCAAAATCCTCAACGAATAATAACTTTACAAACATTGATGGACAGAGCTTTTGGGAATAAAAGAATTGAACACAGGCCTGATTTGTGGGCAACTCCCAGCGGAGCAGTATTGGTTATAAAAGAAGTGGGAAAAAGATATGAATCTAAGACAGTATTTGAAGATTATGTTGCAACTGAAGCGCAAGCAGCTTTTGCACGTTTACCTAAAGGATTTTTGACACCTTAACTTTCTACTTTCTGATAACATTCTTCACATGTCGAAAATTATAAAATTTTCGAGACACTCAAAAACATGCTAAGTATGATTAACTTTCTCTATTTGTCTTTTGTTAAGGATGTTTTTGATGAACAACTCACCTGCCCTGTAAGAGCTTCTCACAAAAGGCCCGGAGGCGCAGAACAAGAATCCAAATTCCAAGGCTTTATTCTTAAAAAATTCAAATTTTTCAGGAGGCACATACTGCATAACATTCAAATGCCAGTCTGTAGGCCTCAAGTATTGGCCTATCGTCAAAATATCCGTATTAATCGCCCTTAAATCATTCATCGACTGCAAAACTTCTTCATCAGTCTCGCCAAGCCCAAGCATCATTGCGCTTTTAGTGTAGATTTTTGGGTTCATTCTTTTAACATTTTCCAGAACAGAAAGCGATTGATTGTAATTAGCCCTTGCATCCCTGACTTTTTTCTGCAGCCTTTCAACAGTTTCAATGTTGTGGGCTATCACTTCAGGCTTTGCATCCACTATTCTTATCAATGAATCCAAATCGCCTTTAAAATCTGGAATCAAGACTTCAACAATGATTTGAGGATATTCTATTTTAATTTCTTTTATGCATTCCGCAAAATGAGCAGCGCCTCCATCTTCCAAATCATCCCTGTTCACAGAGGTCAAAACAACATAATCAAACAATTTTACTTCTTTTAATGCCTTTGCAAGCTTCTTTGGCTCTTCTGCATCAAGCTTCATCATGGGATTGCCAGTCTTGACGGCGCAAAACCTGCATCCTCTTGTACACACGTCTCCCATCAGCATGAAAGTCGCTGTGCCTCCGTTCCAGCACTCTGATATGTTTGGACAGTGCGCTGACTCGCATACAGTATGCAGGCCACTATTCCCTATTGTTTTCTTAATATTGGAGAAAGCGTCATTTACTTCCAGCTTTATCTTCAGCCATGCTGGTTTGATAAGTTTTTGTTCCATTTTCTTACATCCTTTTTCTTTTCATTATGTCTTCCATTAATTCTGTCTGGATTTCCTGTATTTCAAGCAGCTTTTGCCATTGATGCCTCAACAGATGGTCCATCTTCTCATGCAAGTGCCTTATTTCAAGCTCTGCCTTCAGGTTTATCCTGTAATCGTTTTCCGACCTTAGCCTGTCTCTGGCTTCAAGCCTGTTCTGGCTCATCATGATGATTGGAGCTTGAATGGCAGCAAGGCATGACAAAACCAAGTTTAGGAGTATGAATGGGAACGGGTCAAATGGCTTATTTAAAATTCCGATAATGTTGATGGATACCCAGGCAAAAATTATAACACCAAATATAACTATAAACACCCAGCTGCCGCCAAATGAGGCAATTTTGTCAGCCAGCCTTTCTCCCATTGACAGCTTCCTTTCAAATTCAGCATTTATGTTTTTAGTTAACAATTCATGCTTTTTCATGCTTTTGAGCACATCATCTTCAAGGGCAGAGAAATCTCCTTTTTGCGACTCAAGAACGCTTTTAATGTACTTCTCCCTAAAATAATTTAGGTCCTGATAGCAAATCAACCCTTGTGGATTCCAGTTGGAGTGCTCTTTTTTTATTACATCTGTGATAGTTTGCCTGATAACTTCGCATGGCACTAAATCACTCAACCTTTTGCCAGTTCCGCATATTTGGCACTTAGCACTTTTGGGTTTTGGCAGCATTTGGCAATCAAGAACGAAAGAGGTATATAAAGATTATTCATTTCAATTCGCCAGAAGCCCACAACCTTAGCTTTTCAATCTTCTGGTTGCCGCAGAGCTTCTTGCCGGTCTTCTCGTTAAGGAAGAAAGGGATTCCGCCGCAGAAAACAGAGCCGTCAGGGTTCCTGTCTATGCTTTCGAGCCATGCCGCATTCTCTGCATCATGCCACACCTCTACATGCTCAATGTGAATGCCTTCTTTTTCAAGCTCCTCTAATATGGGATCCATTTCCTTGCAATGCACGCATTCAGTCCCTGAAAACATGATAAGCCTTTGCCCTTTTTCTGCCATTTTGACAAGCTCTGGAATACAAGTAATTATTTAAAAGTTATTGTTTTACAGAAATAATTTAGAAGAATAATTATCCCGTTTCCAGATAAATCGTGTCGTTCTGCATGAATGGAGGCGTTGAAAACAACATGATTTCCACAGGAGTGTCACCAATCCTTTCAAAGGTATGGGTAACTCCGGCAGGTATCACAATCAAATTTCCTGGGCCGACTTCTGCCGATACATCGCCAATCAGTCCTCTTGCCCTGCCCTTGTAAACATAGACAAAATGATTTTCTTTGACGTGCATATGCTTTGGAATCACGCCATCGAATCGCAGAAGCTGAACGCCTCCTGTTTCTGCTTCGGACAAAACAGTTGATTTGAAGTAAGGGCCTTCAATGTCAAGCTGGCCAAATTTCTTCGGCACTTCAATAATGGACGGCTTTAAAGAGGGGCCAGAGACTTTTTCCTGCAGTTGCCTTAGATCTCCTGGCAAAAGATAGCCGACAGCAATCCCAACAATGAACAATAGAACAAAAATAGTGCGCATTACCTTTTTTTTCATCTTGCTTTTTAATTAAGGCAGTTATTTAAATACTTTTTGGTAGTGATTAAAAATTTTTACTACTAGTTATAACAACAAAAAAGAAAATCACAATGTTATTCAATGGCCTCAAAACAAAATCTATTTAAAATTGACAAGATTAGTTGGAAATATGAAACAATACCTTGATGCCTTGAAACACGTCATGGAGCATGGCACTGACAGGAAAGACAGGACAGGCGTTGGAACAAGAGCCATCTTCGGAATGCAGCTGCGCTTCAGCATGGAAGATGGATTTCCTGCAATGACAACAAAAAAACTTCCCTGGAAAAGCGTGGCTTCTGAGCTTTTGTGGTTCATTGAAGGCTCAAATGATGAAAGGAGGCTTGCTGAGATTTTGCATGAAACAAGAGATTCAATCAAGAAGACAATCTGGACAGCAAATGCAGAAGCTGAATATTGGAAGCCAAGGGCAAAGTTTGAAGGCGACTTAGGGAGGGTTTACGGCGTGCAATGGAGAAAATGGAAATCTCCAGACGGAAAAGAGATTGACCAGCTTGCAAATGCCATAAAGCTGATAAAAGCAGATCCAACAAGCAGACGGATAATTGTAACAGCATGGAATCCTGGCGAGCTTGAGCAGATGGCGCTGCCGCCATGCCACGCATTCTTCCAGTTTTTTGTGGCAAACGGAAAGCTGTCATTGCAGATGTACCAAAGAAGCTGCGACATGTTTTTGGGAGTGCCGTTCAACATAGCTTCCTATTCGCTGCTTTTGCACATGGTTGCGCAAGTTACAAATTTAGAGGCTGGAGATTTTGTCCACGTGCTTGGAGACGCGCACATCTACCACAACCATTTTGAGCAGGTAAAAGAGCAAATGAAAAGAGAGCCTTTGCCATTGCCGAAACTGCGGCTCAATCCGGCAATAAAAAATATTGACGGCTTCAAAATGGAAGACATAAAATTGGAAAACTACGAATCCCATCCTCCCATAAAGGCTGAGATGGCTGTTTGAATTATTTTTTTAGGATCTTGATGTTAAAATCGTTGTTGAATTGCTGTATTGTGTAAGCCAAGAAGCGCAAGAACATTCAATTTATAAATTCATAAAAAATTAAATCCATGCTTCGCACAAATTTTACAGCTCGGAGGCATCCAACCTCCTCGCCTAAAAATTTCAAAAAAATAAAATAACAAAATGACAATTTCACTTATCGCTGCAATGGACAGGAACAGAGTTATAGGCAAGGATAATTCATTGCCTTGGAAATTACCCGCTGACATGAAAAGGTTCAAAGAATTGACAAAAGGAAAGCCCGTTATCATGGGAAGGGCGACTTTTGAATCTATTGGAAATCCATTGCCCAACAGGACAAACATAGTGTTGACCAGAGAGAAAAACTTTAAGGCTGAAGGATGTGTTGTTGTTCATTCTGTTGATGATGCTTTGAAAGCTGCAAAAGGCAATGAGGAGATTATGGTCATAGGAGGTGCAAATGTTTATTCACAATTCATCAAGATTTCCGATAGAATGTACCTCACACTCATAGACGAAGATTTTGAAGGAGATGCTTATTTTCCTGAATATGATGAAAGCGAATGGAAGGAAACTTTTAGAGAGGAGCATGAGGAAAGCAATTTGAGGTTTGCTTTTGTGGATTTGGAGCGGATAGCTTAGGTTAAGTTGCTGTATTTTGCTGCATTATTCTCTTCCTAAACTCAAGCTTCATATTATTCAATATCGGCACAAAAATATTTCCTATTGCCAATGCCAATGGTATGCTGTGCCTTTCGAAGAATGTTGAAAGAGCATTCTTGTAGAAGAATGGATATTGGCTGAAAATTACAAACAAAACTGCAACCAAAAGCCCATAAATAATTCTCTGCTTTCTTTGCAGGGGATTAGTTTTCGGCTCGATGAGCATGTACATTGAAAAGAAATATATGATGCCGCCGTTAAGAATTGTTGCATATATATCATCAAAACCATTGCCTCTTGACAACTCGACAATTGAATTAATCAGGTAATAACTTATTAAGAAACTTAACGCCAAATCAATTCTTCTCAGGCGCCAGATTATGAAAATGCCGAAAATCAGGACAAGAATAATTGGCGATGATATCCACCATGAATGCACAGCGCCAAATATAATTGAAACAAGCAAAATGCCAAAATTGGCAGGGTTAAAGATATTCTTTCCACTCAATTTGATCAAATGCTTTGATGCGATAGCAACTGCTCCTGCAATAACATAGATATACCATTGAAGGTTTTGAGTCAGAAGCCCTCCTATGAAAAATCCAGATATCAATGCACTCTGTGGAAAATCCCAGGTTTTTGTCTTGAAATACTCAATAACCAAATCCAGAATTACAGTTGTTGCAACAGCGATAAATATTCCCACCAAAGAATCAATTCCAAAACCACCAAGAAATATGCCTGCCAATATCAAAATCATCAGGAAAGAGATTATATACTGGTAGATTGTGAATTTGCTGATCAAAGATTTGAATTCCAACATCAACACCTTTCTATTTTTTTATTGTTCTTCTGCTTCCGCCAGCCTTGTAGACAGAATATTCTCCTTTCGCTTTCTGGCTTGTCTTTTGCTCAGGATAGACTTCGTAAACCGAGCTTTCATCAAACCCGCAGCTTTTGCACTTTATAGTCTTTATTCCTCTATAATTTTGGAATACAATGCTCTTGGAGCCGCATTTTGGGCACTTCATATAGAAATCCTTGAACAATCCCTTTAAATTATTTTCTCTCCTGTCTTCTTATCTATGATATGGATCACATTTACCGGGCATGAATCAGCTGCTTCCTTGTTTTCAGCGTAATTTTTCTCCTCTATGTCCAGCTCCTCCCACTCATCATCCCTCTTCTTGCAGCCAACGATGTCTGATTTGCCGTCTTCATGCATTGTCCAGAAGTCAGGAGCTACTGCAGCGCAGGCTGCGCATCCTATGCAGTTAGGTCTGTCATGCATCAAGGTGAATTTCTTGGAGCCCTGCTGTGGCTGTTCCCCTACTGTTTGTTGCTGAACTAAGTTTTCATCTTCCATTTTTCTGAATTAACAATTGTTAAGTATATAAAAGTTTTGCCTAAAGTGAAAATATTCTTTCGGATGGCGATGCAGGGCATTCTAAAAATTGACAAAAATAATTCCGGCAATGATTAATGCAATGGCCAATGACTTGGTAAAGACTGCCTTTTTATCAATCTTTTCATTGAGGATTCTTGGAAAATAGATAGAGATTATTGATGCGAGAATAAACACAAATAATGGAAGCAGCGAGCTTGCCATTGCAGACACAAGAGGAGCCTGCCCGATTTGGAGCGCATAGCCTGCAAAAATAAATGCAGTAAAATCAATGAGCATCTTGAATCCAAGCAAACTTCTTGTCTTGGAGCCGTTTGCCCTGAAAGTTTCAATGAACTGATTCCTTACTGAAGGTGAAAACAAGACAAAGGCCGAGATAAAGCCGCTGAGCCTCAGCCACAGGAATGCGCTCCAGAAGCTTGTCACATCAAAAATATGCTTTGCGCTTACAAATGAAATGGAGGAAAAGAGCATTGAAATAAGCATTAACAAAAATGCCTTGCTAAACTTGAATTTTTTCCCTGCTTTCCTGTAGGAAACGATGATTCCTGCCCCAAGTAGAAACAAAAAGCCAATGAAATGATTTCTTGTCAATGTGCTTCCTAAGAATAAAAATGAGAATAGGAATACAAATATAGGCCCAAGCTGGTACAAAATTGCTATTTTGGAAATCTCATCATATTGGACAGCCTTGTAGTAGAAAATCATTGCAGCGGTAAATGTAGCTCCTGACAGCAATAAAATAAGAAAATTCATAAAGCTTAGCGGCTCAAAACTAAAAAATGGAAACAAGAAAATAATCAGGATATTCATCAAGCCGTTTAGCACGACATAAACAAAAGGGCTCTTGATGCGGCCTTTTGAAATCACAAATTTGTCTATGAGGGTTGTAAATGCCCAAATACCTTGGGCAATTATAACGAAAAAAATCCAGCTGGTCATTTTTGTCAAAATAGTAAGTTGATAATCAATGCAAACGAAACAACAGCAATTGTTGATATAGTGACATAGGCAATCGCGCTTCTCTTTCCGAACTTGCCCCAAATCATTGAAAGCTCTGTTATGTCTGTTGACACTCCTACCATTGTTACGACAAATACAACCCCAAGAGACGCGCCAAGCTGATAGAGCTGGCCTGCCACTAAAGCCAATCCTTCGGAAGCCAGCTCAAGGATGGCGCTAATCGGAACTGCAATCAAGACCGGCAAATATTTATTTCCGTTTCCAAGAAATTCTGAAACAATTCCAGCAGGCACGAATGATTTTATCGCAGCAGCAACAAATAATCCAATTAATATGTACTTTCCGACGTCCTTCATGATTTCAAGCATGTTCGACGGAACACAATAAAATATCTTCCTTTGAATTGACTCCTTATCGTGTGTAAGCCTTAATTTTTCAGCGTCCATGCACTCAACGCATATGTTCTTCTCGTTTTTCCTGTGCTTTTTTGGAATGCCCTTCTCTATTTTGCCATTGTTCTCAAGCCTTGCAAGTATTAATCCAACAATGAACGCGGCCAGCAGGGAAAAAACAAGCAATATCATTGTATTCTTTATGCCGACAAACCCGGAAATCAGCAGGAAATGCAGCAGCCCGCCCCAGGGAGCAGAGAGCAAGAAAGTCAGAGCTGATGACGTTGAAGCTCCTCTTTCCCTGAGCATTGCAGCAATCGGTATTGCACCGCACGAGCATACAGACACAAACAATCCTGCAGTTGTGGCCCTCAGCAGCGATTTCCAGTCGTTGCCGCCGAAATACTGGAGCAGCTTTTTTGTCGATACAAATTCCTGGATTACTGCAGCAATAAATAACCCAAGAAAAAAATAAAGCCATAATTCTGCAAATAATCCGTATAAGGCTGAAAAATAAGAGCTGAATAATTCCTGCATAAGAAAATCAAGACTCGTTTTGTTTTTAAATATTTGGATTAATCAGCAATTCAGGT
>CAZMBY010000018.1:0-20794 GCA_964564925.1 uncultured Methanosarcinales archaeon | reverse complement strand
CTGTTAAATTCTTGCCATAAATTCCCCTTACGTCATAGGCTTTGAAGATTTCGGATAACATTTTTTTATTTATATCCAATTGATTTAAATAATTTTGCAGGAATCATCCCCAATCCATTTCTTCATCTTCGATTGGACCAATGCCGCTCCATCTTTTTTCTGCAATCTTATACCTTTCCAGGTTTCCAATGTCAAACCATTGGCCTGCAAAAGGAAACCCTCTTAAGCGGCCAAGCTTTGCAAGCTTCGGGAAGACATCTTTTTCAAGCATTGAAAATCCGCTTGGAATCATGTCTATCACTTCAGGCTCTAAAATGTAGAAGCCTGCATTAATAAGGTTTGAAGGCGGATTGCTTGGTTTTTCAATAAACTCTATGATTCTTGAGCCATCGAGCCGTGCAACTCCATAATGGAATGGCTCATCAACTGTAGTCAAGGCAATCGTCGCCAACGCATTCTTCCTCTTGTGCAGCCTGAACATCCTTGGTATGTTTATGTTCTTCAATTCATCGCCGTTTGAAACTATGAAGCTGTCTTTGAGGTATTTCTTTGCAAGCCTCAAAGGGCCTGCTGTGCCCAATGGCTTTTTCTCTTCAACATAAGTGATGTTCATTCCGATTTTGCTGCCGTCTTCAAAATATCTGCTGATCTTTTCCTTCAAATAGCCAGTTGAAAGTATCACATCCCTTATTCCGTATTTTTTCAGCAAATCAAACAGGTGCTCTATGATAGTCTTTTCCTTTATTTTCAGCAGCGCTTTTGGGACCTTGTCAGTCAAAGGCCTGAGCCTTGTCCCTCTGCCGCCAACAAGAAGCACGGCTTTGCTTGGTATATTTGTTCCAAGGGCCTCTGCCAAGAGAAACTCAATCTCCTGCGACCTGTTCTTGATTCCCATGCCGTCAATTCTCTTATCTATCTGTCCAATCAGGTTCCTGTCCAAAGTTATAGTTATTCTTTCCTTGATAGAATCCACCCTTGAGCAATTGGTTTTTAAAGCTATTTATAAAGCTTTTGTTTTTAGTATGATAGTATATGATAAACAGAAAAATTTATATATGAGCTGGCTGAACTTGGATAAAGGGGGATTGCTCTTGTAGGTATTTTGGAGATTAAGAATGGACAGGAATTTGGCATTGGATTTTGTAAGGGCGACTGAAGCTGCTGCGCTGAGCTCGGCATTTTGGGTAGGAAAAGGAAACGAGAAAGCAGCAGACCATGCCGCTGTTGAAGCGATGAGAAAGGCTTTCAGCGTCATTGACATGGATGCAACGATTGTTATTGGAGAAGGGGAAAGGGACGAAGCGCCCATGCTTTACATCGGCGAAAAAGTCGGCTCTGGAGAAGGGATGAAGCTAGATATCGCAGTCGATCCGCTTGAAGGGACAACAATAACGGCAAGAGGGGACCCAAACGCAATGTCAGTCATGGCTGCAGCGCCTCACGGATGTTTGCTAAACTGCCCTGACACCTATATGGACAAGATTGCCGTCGGCCCAAGATGCGCCGGAGCAATTGATCTTGACGCTTCCATTGAAGAAAACCTGCAGGCTGTTGCAAGTAAACTTGAAAAGCCAATTGATGAAGTGACTGCGATAGTGCTTGACAGGGACAGGCATAAGGAAATCATAGAGAAAATCAGAAAAGCAGGCTCCAGGATAAGGCTAATAAGGGATGGTGATATTGCTGGGGCATTAGCGCCTGCAATCGAAGATTCAGGAATAGACATATTGTTTGGAACTGGCGGAGCTCCTGAAGGGGTTGTCGCTGCCGTCGCATTGAAATGCCTCAGTGGAGAGATCCAGGGTAGGCTTAAGTTCAGGAATGAAGACGAGAAGGCAAGGGCAAGGAAAATGGGCATCACAGACTTTGAAAGGAGATACATGATAAATGACCTGTGCAAGAATGACGAGGCTATGTTTGCTGCTACAGGAGTCACTGACGGAACGATTTTAAAAGGAGTAAGCTTTTTAAGCCACGGTGCAAGGACACATTCAATAGTTATGCGCGCAAAGACTAAAACCATAAGGTTTGTCGAGGCACACCACACATTCGAGCACTTGCCGGATTATTAAATCAATCATTTTTTGTTTAGAATTCATCATGAAATAATATACACAAAAAAATCATAATCAACATCAACTTAAACATTAAAAAACAATCAATAAAAAAACTTCAATGAAAAACAAGAGGAGTGATAAAAAATGACGCATCATACGCATTTAACAGAAAAAGAAGTAATCGTGCCAGCAGACGTGCCGAAAGCAATGCACAAGGAATTTGCAAAGAATTTCTTGGAAATGACGCACAGCACTGGCAATCTCATGCTTTTTGCTGGCGACCAGAAGATTGAGCACTTAAATGATGATTTTTATGGGACGATAAAAATCAATGACCATGAAATGCAGATTCCAATTGACGATGCTGACCCTGAGCATTTGTTTAGGATTGCTTCAAAAGCAAGAATTGGATGTTTTGCAACGCAATTGGGATTGATTGCAAAATACGGCCTGGATCACAAAAACATCCCATATCTTGTAAAACTAAATTCAAAATCGCATTTAGTCAAGACATCCCAGAAGGATCCAATGAGCTCTGCAATGGTTTCTGTTGAAGACGTTGCAAAATTCAAGAAAGAGTCTGGATTGAATATCCTTGGCGTTGGCTATACTGTTTATGTCGGTAGCGATTTTGAGAGCGACATGATTAAGGAAGCTGCACAGGCTGCTTTTCAAGCGCATCAGCACGGAATGCTTGCAGTATTCTGGATGTATCCTCGGGGAAAAGCCGTTGCTGATGAGAAAGACCCGCACCTTATCGCAGGAGCTGCTGGAATGGGGGCTTGTTTGGGGGCAGATTTTGTTAAAGTGAATTATCCAAAACCAAAAGAAGGAAAATCTGCAGAAGCTTTCAAGGAAGCTGTCTTGGCTGCAGGCAAAAGGACAGGAGTAATAACAGCTGGAGGCTCTTCAAAAGGCGTGAAAGACTTTTTGCAGGAAACTTATGACCAGATAAATGTAAGCGGCTGCAGGGGGAATGCTACAGGAAGAAACATCCACCAGAAGCCTCTTGCCGAAGCAGTAAGGCTTGCTAATGCAATTTCAGCAATAACTTTGGATGGGAAGAATGTTGATGAAGCGATGAAGGTCTATCAAGGGTAAGATTATGCCAATCAAAGTCGGAGTTGTCGGATACGGAACAATCGGGAAAAGGGTTGCTGATGCAGTTGCAATGCAGAAGGACATGAAACTGGTTGGAGTAACAGCACACTCATATAGCTTCAATACGGAAGTTGCAAAGCAAAAAGGCTACAAGATATTCACAGCAGGGGAAAATGACTTGGAAGCAAATGGAATAACACCTGACGGAGACATGAACAATCTTCTTGAGCAGGCTGATGTGATAGTTGATGCAACTCCAAAGAAAATCGGAAAAGACAATTTGGACCAATACTACAAGCCGAAAAAGATCAAGGCATTGTTCCAGGGAGGAGAGAAGCATTCAATAACCGGCACAAGCTTTGTTGCACAATGCAATTATGATGAAGCTGTTGGAAAAGATTATGCGAGGATTGTTTCATGCAACACAACAGGATTGTGCAGGACAATTGACGCAATAAATAAAGCTTATGGAATACACAGTGTTCATGCGACAATGATCAGGAGGGGAGCAGACCCTGGAGATATTCACCATGGGCCTATAAATGCGATAGTTCCCGTATTGGAGATGCCAAGCCATCACGGCCCTGATGTGCAGACTGTGCTGCATAACGTCGAGATTTTCACGACTGCATTGAGCGTCCCTTCAACATTGATGCACGTCCACACCTTGACTGTTGACGTCAAGAAAAAGCCAAGAGTGGACGAAGTCTTGGAGGTTTTTAACAACACAACAAGAGTCAGGTTAGTAAGAAATGCTGAGCATTTGAGGTCAACAGCAGAAATAATTGAATTTGCGAGAGACCTTGGAAGGGCAAGGGGAGATATGCCAGAAATTTGCGTCTGGAAAGAAGCAGTTGGAGTAATTTCAAATTCTTACAATAAAATCCTTTACATGCAGGCCATACATCAGGAATCAGATGTCATTCCGGAAAATGTTGACTGCATAAGGGCTTTAATGGGATTCAAGGACGGACAGAAGTCAATACAGATGACGAATGAATGCTTTGGGATAAAGTAACATAAAATGTCTTTTGTTTTTAAAATCCTAAACTCAAGTATATCTTGTGGATAATGTTCAAAAAACATTTTTCTTCGGAATAATCTAATTCTTCAGTAATTTGTATCCCCTCAAGTCAAAGCTTGTAGCCTCATAAATCTTAACATAGATTTCGTCTCCCAATTTAAAGTCTCCTTTCATAATTACCGGCTTGTAGCAGTAATTTCTTCCAACCCAGCTGTCATTCTTCCCTTTTTCATCAATCAAGATTCTTCCTTCCCACCCAATCCATTTCTTGTTGTTCTCAGCAGCAGTTTTCCTATACAAATCCGTCATTATTTTTGACCTTTCCTTTAAAGTAAGTGCAGAAACTGGATTCATTTTGGCTGCAATTGTGCCTTCTCTTGCAGCGTATCTTGACAGATTCACGACATCAGGCCTAACCATCTTAAGTAACTTTAATGATTCTTCAAATTGCGCTTCTGTTTCTGAAGGAAAGCCGACAATCATGTCTGTAGAGATCGTGATTTCGGGAATCTCAGCCCTGAATGCCCTAACTATTTTAATGAAATCTTCAACCGAATATCTCCTGTTCATCAGCTTAAGGACTTCATCGCTGCCAGACTGCAGCGGAACGTGGAGGAACTTGAACATTTTTGGATGCTTGTAAATTCCAATTAATTTATCCAAGATTGGAATTGTATTGCCGGGATTCATCATTCCCACTCTCACTTTAAAATCCAACGGAATGGATAGAATTTGGTCCAGAAGCTCGCTTAACTTCTGCTTTCCACCCTGTTCAACCATGTATGCCCCTGTGTCATTTGATGTAATCCATATTTCCTTGCAGCCGGCTTTCAGATGCTCCTTGACATCCTGCTTTATGGCATCCATTGGGTAAGAAAACAATTTTCCCTTTACCAGTTTTGTCGAGCAGAAAGTGCAGAAGTAATTGCAGCCGTTTAGAATAGGAACAATTCCGACGACCGGGTTTTTTCTTACAGAAGGCAAATTGACTTTCTGCTCGTATTTCTTATCCAATAATTCAAGCACAGTACCGTTAACTGAATTTTCAACAACTGTCGTGATCTTTCCAAGATTGTGAGTGTTTACAAAGCTGATTTTTTCATCAATTTCCTTGATTTTTGGGACAATGCTTTCGGTAATGCAGCCAGCAACAACAAGCTTTTTTTCTGGATTGAGATTTTTTAATCGTCTTATTTCACGCAATGCAGTGTTGTCGCCTCTTACTGTGCAAATGTTGACTACATTGATGTCAGAATTGTTTTCTTCATTCACGATTTGATGCCCTGAATTATCAAGCAGCCCCATCATTATCTCTGATTCGCGCAGATTGCTGCTGCATCCTTGCGTTGTAAAGTTAACTCTTACCATGATGATTTAGAAAAATTAATTGAATTTAAAGGTTTTGTAAAATGCATCGTATTGGCCTGATTCTAACATAACATTTAAATAGGATATTGGATTAGTTAGGTTACCTTTTACGTAAATGGGGGCTTGTTGGAAAATGATTTTCAATTTACTGTTTACGGACTCAGTCAGATTATTTTATTATTTTTCTGATAAATATTATTTTTTTAGGGGATTGCCAAAGGTGTTTTCTGATGAATAGATTGTCCAGAGAAGACAGTCCCGAAGGAAGGCTTGATAGAGTTTGGCAAAAATTGACACCATTCGGCAGGTCTGATTTTGAAAAAAAGTACGGGTCTTGGGGCACCTTAAGTGATAATCAGAGATATTCTTTTTTAAGTGACTACTTCACAAATTTGAGAGAACAAGAAGAAGCCGAGAGGATAAGAGCAACTCAGGAACCGATTGTAAGAGCCTTGGAAAGATTAGCTCAATCTTCGGATAGGACTTCAAGGGATCTAAGTGGGCGTTTAGACAAAATTGAGGATAGAACTAGAGATTATCTTCGAGATAAAGAATTAGAACGGGGTTTAAGTGAACAAAGAATCCCGCCTCTACCACAACCCAGCCCGCAATCTCCTACGGTACTTGTAACTACTCCTATTAGGGCGAACTGTCAATACGATAGAGATAAAGGACCAAAAGAGTGTATAATAGTTCAACAAAGGGCGGATGGAATGTATGGACAATGCCAAGTTGGCTATATGGCGAATCACAGGCAAAACGCACCATTTCGTTGGATGTCAAGCTCTAGACAGATAACTGGATGCCCTTCGAATTCACTGATTAATGTCTGTCCATATTTGCTAAATGACTGGGTGAAGATGTGATGCCCCACAGAGAACAGGGTAGTGAAAATGAATTCTTTGGACTCTCGGACCAAAGAGCCATGACATACGGAGAAAGGGATGTCCCTGCTAACCAATGGTTTCATAATCTTGAAGAAGCGATAAAAAAAGCAACAAGTAACTGGCAATCGATGTCATTTGAGCAAAAGGTCCAGGGTTCCATGGGGGTTGCAACTTATTTGAGGAGTATGCGGGACCTATTGAAACAGCACGGAATTGACCTTGTTGGCGTCGACAAGCTTAGCCCGCAAGGATTAAATGCGTTGGAAAGCCTACATAATCGACAAGTTCTCGAAACTATGGTTAATGACACTATTAGATTTATTGAAAAACTTAGACTAGGTAAGGAACTGGCTAAGACAGCATTCCAAGCTTATCAGGATTTGGTCGATTACGACCCAAGGGTCAACCCAATAAGAAGAGAGGAATTGAAAAATACGTTAAGAGCACAAGCCCATATGGAGATAATGCAGATGGTAAGTAACGTGGGTGGTCGTGACAGCTATCAGGGTGCAGTGTATGCACTTGATGAAGCCAGTAGATTAGGGCAACCTGTAGCTCAATTAGAAGCTGTAAGCGGCCAGTACATAGTAAGGCACCCAAAAATCATTGTAGATGATGCACTTATACAAACTTTTATTATAAATTATACCAAACTTGATTTAATTTTTAGATTGCTTCGTTGGAAAGAACAGCAGGAGAGAAGAGAGCTTGCAAGTATTGAGCAAGAGCTTAGAGAAAGAGGGGGGCCTTTGAAGCCACATGAGCAGCAGAGACTTGGCCAATTTGAAGGAGGTAGGGATCCTGACCGAAATCTAAACATTTATACATCTTACTTAGATTACCTAAGGGCTACGTATGAGATACTTTTAAGACATGGTTTCCCTGGTAGGGGAAAAAAGTTATTTTAAAAATTTATATATCATTTTGGTGATAAAACCCCTGTGAAAAATGAACTTGAAAGATTTTTTTATTGACCCAGAGGCAGAGGCTGAATTAAATTCTAGACCAAGGAAAAAGAAAGTTACAATAGCTGAACATCAGCAGTACGTCCTTGAGGCTCTAACTAGGGCTTACAGCGATTCAGCACTAACAAGGGTAATGGATGTAGAGAAAAAGTATCAGCAATCCTCGGGTGCAATCAGGAATTTAACTTTTGAATATGATGGTGATGATATATCCGCTTTTGTAGCTCATGAATCAAAATCTCCCCGATCAGCAACCGACATCGGAATATTCGTCTCTGCCTTAATAAATTCAATGAGGAATCCTCAAAAATATATTAGTCTGGATTTAAGGGGAGGTCCCCCACTGGATTATCTTGGTTACAAGCTTAATAGAGGAGGACAGGTTTTTGTGCTGGGTGATTTAGGCAATCATACAGCTTCCATGATGGAAAGCGAATCGCTGGTTATAAACGGGAATTGTAATGGAATTGTTGGCCATTTAATGAAGGACGGAAAAGTAGTTGTATATGGAACTATAGGGCATGTTGGAATAATAAGGTATGGCGGACAGATCACTCACAAGGGTGAAACAGCACGTCCACGGTATGTTTCAGAACAAGGATTAATAGAATTGTTGCGGTCTCATCGTCATGATCATAGATTAGCTAATCTTTATAACCAGCTCATAAGCAATGAGCCCGCTTATCTTGATCCTCAGTTAAAAGAGATGCTTCATCCTGTATTACTAGAAACAGTTTTTCAGCACGATCATCAGATATTTTTTCAGAGAGAAACTGACATTGGAAGACAAATCCAAAGTCTGCTTGCAAGGGGAGAGCATGCACAGAAAGAATACAGTCGTGACAGGATATTTGGACATGGAGAATTTGTACTTAAGGTTCTTATTGCTGGCGCTTTTACTGTGGCTGTCCCACCACTCGTCTTTTTGACAATACCATATGCATTTTATGAGGCCTTTAGGAATAGGGATCATTGGAAAAAGAGTTATGTTAAAGAAGAGACAACGGCAGGATGTTTTCTTTCTGAGAGTGAGGAATTAGAAAACCGAATGAAACAGAATGTCGAAGCAGCGATTGAAAATTTGGAATTCTATTTGAGCTTGCCCGGTGTTAAAGATGCTGAAGCCAGAGAGCAGTTATCAAAGCTCCGATCAGCACGAAAGAGTTTTAGTTAGAATTTAATTTGATAATAAATTATTAATTCAACTAACATTTCTGAGTCTCTTGGTGTAAATATAATAATTACTTCACATACTTCGGCCTTATCTTCTCCATTATCCAGCTCGTCAAAACCCTTGTTTCATACTCATCAGGGGTATGTATGCTTTCGTGTATGTCGACCATCCTTGCTGTTGAGCCTGTTAAATCAGCCCTTCTGCCCATGAAATTTTCCCCTAAATAAGTAAAGCCGAGCACCCCGCCCATCACAGATTCAGGCAGGATATTGAGCCATTTCAAAGGCACCATATTGGTCATGTCTTCCTTGCTTTGGATGTGCTTATTGAGATAATTCTTGACTTGTTGTTTGTAAGTTATGGCCAGCCTTTCTTCAGCATAATTATCTGCATATGTTATTGATACTTTGTACGGAGCTATTTTGCTTTCTTCTTCCCTTTTTTCAGTTATTTCAGTGGAATAAACTTCCTTTTCGCTTTTCTTGACTGAAATTTTCAGGTTGGAGTCATGCTGGTTTTCCTCGTATTTGATGGATATAGAATATTCGCCTGTCTTTTCCTTTTTGTTTTTTTGCCTTCTGAAATTTAAGGAGTAAGATATGTCTTTGGAGTTCATTCCTATCTTTTTATTTGATTTTACATTTTCGCCTAAGTTTTTTAACAATAAATTTTCCAGCTCCTTGAAATCACTTATAGTTAATTTTTGCTTGTTATTGACCAAATTTTCAAGTTTGCTTGGCTTGTGCTGCTGTTTCTGCGGCGCCTTAATCTTTTTGCTTACAAACGGAACTACATAGTCAAGGAACGTTGACAATAATTCCAATTCAATCCTTTCAATAAAACCACTTTTATTTTTCATTTGCCTCATTGAATGCCTTCAATGCTTCCTTCATCAGTTTTTGCGCCTCTTCCTCATTGCTGGAATCTGCTATTATCCTAAGAATATTGCCTTCTGTCTTTGAGGCCCTGAACCATACAAAAGACTTTTTGCCGGTAATAACTTTCAAGCTTCCTTTTATGCCGCCATTCTCGCTGATTTCAAAGCCTTTTTTTGAGTAGTAATCTTTCAAAGACTTCTTTATGGAATCATGCCTTGGCTTTTCAAATTCAACCTTTTGCCTTAGGGTGTAATATTGAGGAAGCTCCTTCACAATCTCATTTAATGGCTTTTCTTTTTTGGCAATGATTAAAAGAATCATAAGCAAAGTCAATATTCCATCCCTGCATTTTGAAGGAGGAATAATCACGCCGCCGCTTGAGCCTTCTCCGCCGACAACCGCTTTAAATTTTCCCATTTCATGCACAACATTAGTTTCGCCTACTTCCGTTTCTTTTATTTTTGCATTGAATTTTTCCGCAACGTCCCTGACAACACTTGAGGTTGCGTCATTGACCACAACAAATTTTCCTCTGGGATTCCTCTCGCTAGACAAAACCTCTTCAACAACTAAGGCAAGTATACTGCTGCCAGAGAGAATCTTTCCGTTCTTCATTAAAATTTCAACTCTATCGGCATCACAATCAAATGCAGCAGCAAAATCAGCCTTATTTTCATCGATCTTGCCTTTTAAGTAAATCATGGAATCCTCGGTAGGCTCGATTGCCCTATGGAAATCGCCAAAATCCATATTAACACCAAAAACCATTACGCCAGCCTGCTCAAGAATTCGCTTGGCCACAATGCCGGCCCCTCCATTTGGATCAAGTACTATCTTTTGTCCTGATTCCTTTATCCGTTTGAGGTTATCAATCTCTACAATGTCCCAAATGAATTCAGTATATTTTTTTACTGCTTCACTGTTTCTCTCAAGTATCTTCCTTTCCTGCAGCTTGTGGAAATTCCTGAATGTGCCATAATTCCTTATAACAAGATTTGTTTCATTTTCGCTTAAAACCGAACCATCACTACCCAAGAATTTAAACCCGTTCCAGTACGGCTCATTGTGTGACGCTGTTATGATTATACCACCGTCGGCATTGAAATGCCTTACTGCAAATTCAATGACAGCGGTTGGAGCTATTCCCACGTCTATAACATTGCAGTCTAAAATGCCCAGGATTGAATCATTTATCTTCAAACCGGAAGGCCTTGTGTCCATGCCTATGACAATCAATGGGTTATTTTTTCCAAGCTTCTCCCTTAGAAATGTGTAATATGCGTATGCGTAC
This sequence comes from uncultured Methanosarcinales archaeon, assembly GCA_964564925.1. GTDB lineage: Archaea > Nanobdellota > Nanobdellia > Woesearchaeales > GW2011-AR4. The sequence continues at coordinate 10,049 of CAZMBY010000018.1, read as the reverse complement.
CTTATCGCTACACTTTCTGTCAAGTCCTCGCCCCATATTCCGCGTATGCCTGAAAATGATTCTACTAAAGCCATATTGTTAAAGTTGTGGTTCGATATTTATATTCTTATCTTTTTTTCCATATAGAAAGCAAATTCAGCCTATGTTTCAATCAAAATCTTTTTATAATCCGGGATTTTAAAATTCATCTATGAGTGATGATATGCAACTTGGTGGAAACATTCAATTGAGCGGATTCAGAGAAATAGATGGCTCTTCAATGATTGTGCTGAAGAAGATTATAGGCAACCATGCAAGAAGGATTTCTGAATTAGCAAAAAAGCTGGAGACTTTGCATGTCACCCTAAAGCCAATCCACGAAAGGGAAAAAAGCGAGAAATATGAAGTCCATGGGAGAGTGCTGGACAGCGGTAAGATGTACACTTCTGAGGTTGTCGACAGGAATCTGTTCGTTGCAGTCGATTCAGTGCTCAAGAAGATAGTCAATGAGATGGATTAGGAATTCTCGTGGATAAGACTGCATATCCAACGAAAAGTCATATGTCCGGATACTCTTTAATCAGTACAGGCGATTGTATTAACCAGCGTTAGGATTCTTATTATCTATTTCACTTTCAGCCTTTTGGCCCATCTTTTGCTTAAGGCTTATGATTTGTATTAGCTTCAAAGCATTGATTTCCTGTTTTAGCTCCTCAATCTCATCCTTTAATTCATAAATAAGCTCGTAGTTGTGCTGTATGTTGTCTGTATTTTCGCTGACTACGCTTGGCAAGTCAGAAAAATCAGAAAACTCTCTCCTAATCTGCTTTATCCAGGAATCGACATTTTCGCGGAATGTTTCAAGCTCTTGTTCCATTTTTTGAAAGGTGAGTCTTTTTCTTGCCTTTTCTTTTCCTCAAAATTTCAAAAAAGAGGCAAGTTCTTCAAAGGCTTGTGTTGAGCATTGGTATGCGTCAACCGAACAAGTCGATTGTTTCTTTGCCTTCCAAGCGATGCTTGTGAGCACAAGTCAGCTTGTGTCCACATTGCACTGCCTCTTTTTTGATACACCAGTATACACTTTTTGTTTATGCATATACTAGTATACTTTTTTGTATATTCTCTATTTAAATAGTTTTCGGTCGGATATAGGAAAATAAATAAGGCTTTTGTTGTTTTCTTCCACATCTTACAGTTAAGAAAATTTTAAGTATTCATTCAATATAGCCTTAGTTATGCCTTTTAAAGTTGAGCAACTGGTGGGGATTGGGATTGTAACAATCGTCATAGGCTTTCTTCTTGTGTTTTTTGGAGCATTATTTGGCGCCAAAGAGGGAGCTTCAAACATAAAAGTAGCGGTCGGAGGCTTTATCGGTTTTATTCCTTTTGGATTTGGAAATGACAAAAAGTTGGTTTGGTTTGTGACAGTAATTTCAATAGTCTTATTCCTGTTATGGCTCGCCTTTAGGTTTAGGGTTATAAGAAATTTTTAAAGTCAAAGCCTGTTTTTTAATCCTTGTCGTATTGCCCCTTGACTTTGTGCTTGTCAGAAGTGAGTATTTCATTGTACAACTTCTCATATTCCTCCTGAAAAGGATTCTTTCTGAAGAAAATTCTGTAAAGTATGTACAAGCCTATCACAACATAAATGCTTGACAAGATCATTTTGCTGATTTCCATTGCTTATTGAATGCTGTACAAATATTTAAATGTTGCTTTTTTAATTGATATTTCATTGATTTAACCGGCTTTGATGAGTAGAAATTATATATTCCCGCCATCCGGCTTCAATCTGCTGAAAGCTCTTTTTAAAATGTTCTTGGTAATTGCCGTCCTTATAGAATTTCATAAACCTCTTTATGTCACCATGGAGAACTTCTTCAATTAAATATTTCACAAATGAGCCTGCCTGCAAGTATAACGGTATCTGATCTTCGTCATTTAAGATGCCAAAGTTTTGTATTCTCTCTAACTCTGCCATGCCAAGTTTTGGATGCCCATGAGATGTGCCTTCCTTGATAAATGCTTTATGGATGTCATTATCGCCATTAGGCGACGCTTTGTTCCTGCCAACCCTGTCTTGCATGTATACGCTTAATCCTTCTGACAAATAACTGCCAAGCAACAGATTATCATCTATTATATGCGTAAGTTCGTGGGCAAGCGGATGGCTCTTGCTCAAAACCAGGTAGCTCGGCAATTTTATCACAGATTCAGCTGGATATCTTGATTTATCGACTTCTGCCTTTTGGAATTGCTTTCCGACAATCACAACAATCCTGCCAACCCTATGCCCAGTTTCCAAATATCCGTTGATTTCATCAAATTCTCTCTTAGCCTGTGTTGCCAAATCCGACCTAACCTGTTCAGGAATACTTCCATCCTTTGAAATAACAACAAAATCGTCTATGCTCTTGCCAGAGCCTCCAGAGAACCCAATGGAAGGAGAGGATGATAAAAGGAAACATGCCTTTAAGAGCTCCCTTCTGACAATTCTTGGGTTTCGCAATCCGAGCTGCAAAAGCAGATTAAGGCCGTTCATTTTTTGATGGTTAACATTTCATTTTATAAAAGTTCTGCAGATTGTTACTTAAATTAGCTCGTATTAATCGTATTGATTTGCCTGAGAAAAACTTTAAATAAGAGCACAAAATACTCTTCACATGAAAAAACTTGTCAAAAAAACTGTTGAGGCAAGCTTGCCTACAGAATACGGCAACTTTAAAGTCATCTGTTATGAAGACTGCAACAAAGGCCAGCACCTTGCAATCGTCAAAGGAGCTATAAGAAGAAAAAAAAGTGTATTGGTGAGGGTCCATTCTGAATGCCTGACAGGGGACGCTCTTGGCTCTCTAAGGTGCGACTGCGGCCCGCAGCTTGAAAAATCTTTGGAAATAATAGGAAAGAAAGGCGGAGTCTTATTATACATGGCGCAGGAAGGTCGCGGAATAGGATTGATGAACAAGATTGCCGCTTACCATCTTCAGGATCATGGGATGGATACAGTTGAGGCAAACCTCAAGCTCGGCTTCAAGGCCGATGCCAGAGACTACACTATAGGAGCGCAGATACTTGCAGACTTGGGCTTGAAAAGCGTAAGATTGCTGACAAACAATCCAAGAAAGATATTAGGGCTGGAAAAATACGGGCTTGAGATTGTAGAGAGAATCCCGATTATAATCAAGCCAAGCAGATCCAACAGAAAATATTTAAAGACAAAACAAGAACGACTTGGCCATTACCTTGAAGATAAGGGAGTAGTGAGATAATAATCATCCAAAATAGCTGTCTATCGTTTTAAACGGCTTGTCCTCAAGCCCTATACTCTTAACATATTCTGCGTGAAGAATTGGTTGTTCCCCTCTCAATAGCTTTTGTCCAAGCAATCCTGTAAGCGATTTTTCTTCAATAACAGAATCAACAGCATCTTCCAATTGAACTGTCCTGAAGCCGCGCCTGGCATATTCCCTCTCCCAGGCAAGCCATTTTTCAATCATTTGCATGATTCCAACTGGCCTTCCAATATTCCTTTCTGAAACACAATCTGCAAATTGAAGCAGTGAAGCGGCATACAATCTCTCTACAATATGGGCTGGTAACAAGGCTCTGATGCTCATCTGCCAAGAAAAAAAATGTTTTATTATAAAACTTTCCTATCAAAACCTTAGCAGGCTAATCACTTTTCCAGCATCCTCTTCTTTCACGAGAAATATTGTGTCTGTGTAGCAGCTCAATGTCTCCACTATGTTGATGTTGTTCTCTCCGAACAAAGAACAAAGGTAAGAATAAGTCCCTGCTGTGGTTTCAATCTGCTCAGGGCTCTTGATTGTTATCTCGGCCAAATTTTTGTTCTCAAGAATCATCTTGTTCCTGAAATATTTCTTAACCAAATCCAAGAATTCTTCTGATGTTATGATTGTGATTGCAGAAATGCCTTCAATCACTCTGAACACCTCTTTTTTTCTCTTGATTTCTTTTTCAAGGCTCATTAAGCTTTCAGAGAAAACATCTCTCTCGAGAACAATAGCCACTATCTTGTTCTTTATCTCTATCTTGCTGTTTCTTAAGATTTTAAGTATTCTATTCTCCAGCACGCTGTCTTTCTGAAGCTTTCTCTTCAGTCTTCTGCATGCAATCAGAATGGCATCAAAGTCCTTTTTCAAATCAAGTTTTAATTCAACAGCAATCTTTCTCGATAGCGCAGAATAGTTCACCAATCCATTTATAAGGCAATCCTTTATTGAAGGGTGTTCCATTATATAGCTTTCTGTAAGTTTCGTTACGCTTGTCATTTTTTAGATTTTTTCTATTTTTTTAGATGATATAGTCAGTGTTCAATCGTTAATGGGTTTATTATTAGTGTATTTAAATGTTTTGTTTCAAACATTTTTGTCTAATTATGTTCCAAGCAGGGCGTTAAGCTTAAAAGTAATTTGAAGAGTATAGTTCGAATGAATAATGGAACCAATATTGCTTTTCGAAAATTTGTTAAGGACGAAGATGGCTTTGAGGTTTCAGATGGGCTCAAAGAGGGGCTTATAGGCATCATAGATGGTATTTTTGAAGGCAATGCAAAAAAACTGGTTAAGCCTACGCCCCAGTATGTTTGGAATAACTTTGCTTATTTGCTTGCTGCAATTGATTTGGATTTGCAAAAGGGAAATGTTTTCTCTCTTGAAAAAGAATTAGATGCAATTGTGGGGTTGCTTCATGCCTGCTTGATCTGGACCTCAGACGGGCCATTCATGCTCTACGATACAATAGGCACAGCAGAAAAAAAGAAGTTCCCAAATGGAAAAGTAATGCATTATAGAAACCGCGGGATTGCCTCCGGAATGATTCAATTTGCAAGACAAGTTGATCAGATGTATGCGGCTCGACATATACCCTCTGCCAAGGGAAAACTCATTTCCGCCTTGAAAACGCCCGAGAGGGATAAGCATGAATTTTATTTAAAGCGCAGTGACGGATTTTTTGAGGTGGTTAACCCAAGCACCGGCCAACTTAATTTTGTCCACGTATTCCTGCCACAATGTTACAATGGCCAACAGCCCAAGTATGCTCCAAAGGAGATTGCGTCGTATGTTGGTAGGTTATCCCCAAAATTTGAGAGAATATGATTAACACACCGCAACATTTATTAACAACTTGAATCTATCACCTTTTTTTAATGAGCTACTTTAAGAACGCTAAACTAATTCTTGAGAATGGCGACGAGTTCAAAGGCTTCTCGTTTGGAGCCGAACATTCATCATCAGGAGAAGTTGTGTTCAACACAGGAATGGTTGGCTATCCTGAATCTCTTACTGACCCAAGCTACAAGGGCCAGATTCTTGCGCTGACATATCCGCTGATAGGAAATTATGGGGTTCCAGGAAAGGAAGTTGAAAACAATTTGCTGAGGAATTTTGAGTCTGACAGGATACAAGTCCAGGCTCTGGTTATTTCAGATTATTCCTTTGAATATTCGCATTGGAATGCAAGAAAAAGTTTGGCTGAATGGCTTATTGAAGAGGACATTCCGGCTATTTACGGCATAGACACAAGAAAACTCACAAAGACATTGAGGGAAAAAGGGGCTATGCTTGGAAAAATAATAGTAAATGACAATGATGTCCCTTTCTATGATCCCAACACGACTGATATAGTGAAAGAAGTTTCTATAAATGAGCCGATCATCTATAATGAAAATAAAAGTAACAAGAAAGTTGTAGTTGTCGACTGCGGGGTTAAAAACAACATCTTAAGGAATCTCATAAAGAGAGACTTAACTGTGGTAAGGGTTCCTTGCAATTATGACTTTTTAAAATTTCATTTTGACGGTTTGCTGGTTTCCAACGGACCAGGAGATCCAAAGATGTGCCAGCAGGCAATTTACAATATAGGTAGGGCGATGAAGCACAGCATACCCACTTTCGGAATTTGCCTTGGAAACCAGCTCATGGCACTGGCAGCTGGAGGGAACACTTACAAATTGAAGTATGGCCATCGCTCGCAGAACCAGCCCTGCACTTTATTAAATACAAAAAGGTGCTTCATCACGTCACAAAACCATGGGTTTGCAGTCGACATGAAATCATTAAATGATGAATGGGAAGAGTTTTTCATCAATGCGAATGATGGGACAAATGAGGGCATAAGGCATAAGACAAAGCCTTTTTTTTCGTGCCAATTCCATCCTGAGGGGCACAGCGGGCCTGAGGATACCAATTTTTTGTTTGATGAATTCGTGAAGATGATGGAAAAATGATAAAGAAAGACTATACTCTTTTACAAAGATTTGATAAGTTGAGAATGGAGGTAAACGATGTGATAAAAAAGCCCAGAAAAGTGCTTGTTTTAGGCAGCGGTGCACATTAGATTAGGCATCTAATCTAGGCAAAGTCAAAATCGGAGAGGCCGGCGAGATCTGCTAAAGACGCCAATTCGACTACTCCGGTTCTCAATGCCTAAAAGCACTAAGGGAAGAAGGAATAACTAGTATTTTGATAAACCCAAATATAGCTACTATTCAATCTAGCGAGGGCATGGCTGACAAAATATATTTCCTTCCCATAACAGCTTACTTTGTCGAGAAAGTGATTGAAAAGGAAAAACCTGATGCAATCATGCTTTCATTTGGGGGCCAGACTGCATTGAACTGCGGCGTCGCTCTGTTTGACAAGGGGATTTTTGAGAAATACCATGTTAAAGTCCTGGGCACTCAAATTGACGCAATAAAAAACACAGAAGACCGCGATTTGTTTGTTAAAACCCTGAATGAAATAAGCCTGAAAGTCCCTGAAAGCAAAGCAGTAAGCAATGTTGATGAAGCAGTGCATGCTGCAAAAAAGCTGAGTTATCCTGTTATGATAAGGGGCGCTTATGCGCTCGGAGGGGCTGGCTCCGGAGTTGCCTTGGATGAAGATGAGCTGAAGAACAAGGCAAACAGGGCATTTTCCTACTCGCCCCAGATTCTTGTTGAAAAATACCTTGGTGGATGGAAGGAGATTGAATATGAGGTTGTTCGTGATTCTTATGATAACTGCATCACAGTCTGCAATATGGAAAATTTCGATCCGATGGGGATCCATACAGGGGAAAGTATAGTCGTTGCTCCCTCTCAAACCTTGACAAACAGCGAATACCACAAATTAAGGGAAATCTCCATAAGGGTCATAAGGCACCTTGGAATTGTGGGAGAATGCAACATACAATTTGCGCTTGACCCGTTCTCCGAAGATTACAGGATAATTGAGGTCAATGCAAGATTATCAAGAAGCTCCGCGCTTGCCTCAAAAGCAACAGGATATCCGTTGGCGTATATCGCAGCAAAGCTTGCGTTGGGGCATTCTCTAGCGGAGTTGGAGAACACAATAACAAAAGCCACAAAAAGCTGCTTCGAGCCTGCACTCGACTACATCGTAGTGAAGATACCGAGATGGGATTTGCAGAAATTCAAACACGTTAGCTTTGAGATAGGATCAGAAATGAAAAGTGTAGGTGAAGTGATGGCGATCGGGAGAAAATTCGAGGAAGCGCTTCAAAAAGCGATAAGGATGCTTGGAATTGATTTGCATGGACTGGTGGGAAATAACTTGAAATTTGAAGATTTGGAAAAGGAACTGAAAACGCCAACAGATAAAAGGATTTTGGCTGTGGTAGAGGCAATTAAACAGGGCATTTCTGTTGAAAAAATTTACGATTTGACTAAAATTGACAAATGGTTTTTATATAAAATAAGGAATGCTGTTGAGGCAGAAAAAGAACTGTCAAAATATAGTGTTGAAAATGTTCCAATAGATTTGTTGAAACTGGCTAAACAGCAAGGTTTCTCTGATTTTCAAATTGCAAAAATTTTATTCAAAGAGAAAGATGAGATGGAGGAAAAATTATTGCAGGTGAGGAATTTAAGGAAAAAAAGCAATATCTTGCCTGTTGTCAGGCAAATCGACACTTTGGCAGCAGAATATCCCGCAAAGACAAATTACCTTTACTTAACCTATAATGGCGACGGTGATGACATAAGCTTTGACGGCGAAAAAAATGTCATAGTCCTTGGCTCAGGCGCATACAGAATCGGCTCTTCTGTTGAGTTTGACTGGTGCTGCGTCAATTCAGTTATCGCATTGAAAAAGCTCGGATATTCTGCCATCATGGTCAATCACAACCCGGAAACTGTGAGCACGGACTATGATGTCTGCGACAGGCTTTATTTTGATGAGCTAAGCTTCGAGAGGGTCCTGGATATTTATGAAAAAGAAAAACCATTTGGATTGATAATTTCTATGGGCGGCCAGGTCCCCAACAATCTTGCTATGCGCCTTCACAGGCAAAACGTCAAGATAATTGGGACAAGCCCGGAAAGCATAGACAGCTCAGAAAACAGGCACAAGTTTTCTGCTCTGCTTGATTCATTAAGCATAGACCAGCCTGAATGGGTTGAAGCAAAGTCAATTGGGGATGCTGATGATTTTGCAGAGAAGTTCGGGTACCCTGTCCTGATCAGGCCTTCATACGTGCTCAGCGGGGCTGCCATGAGCGTTGCCAGCGATAAAAAAGAGCTTGAGCAATACCTGAAAAAAGCAGCAGACATTTCAAAAGAGCATCCTGTTGTTGTGAGCAAATTTATAACAAACGCAAAGGAGATAGAGATTGATGCCGTTGCGCAAGATGGCGAAGTGATTGTCTATGCAATTTCAGAGCACATAGAGAATGCAGGCGTCCATAGCGGCGATGCGACGATGATTCTGCCGCCGCAATACACCTATCTTGAGACAATAAGGAGGATAAAGGACATCACAAAGAGAATTGCAAAATCATTAGGGATAACTGGGCCATTCAACATCCAATTCATCGCCAAGGACAACAAAATCAAAGTGATAGAATGCAATCTACGTGCTTCAAGGAGCTTCCCTTTTGTTTCGAAAGTCACCAAAATAAATTTCATAGAATTGTCGACTAAAGCGATTCTTGGTATCCAGATTGGAGGAAAGTACAACACGCTTGACTTGGATTATGTCGGAGTGAAAGCGCCGCAATTCTCATTTTCAAGGCTTCATGGCGCAGACCCTGTGCTTAGCGTGGAAATGGCTTCAACAGGCGAGGTTGCATGCATCGGCAATGACGTCAACGAGGCCTTCCTGAAGGCACTGCTTTCAGTTGGGTTTGTAATGCCAAAGTCAAATATCCTTCTTTCAACAGGACCTATAAAGAGCAAAGCCTATTTGCTTGAAAGCGTGAGGAAATTGAGCGATATGGGCTTCAACTTGTTTGCAACAAAAGGCACTTCAAAATTTCTTCAAGAGAACGGAATAAAGACAACGATGCTTCATTGGCCTCTTGAAAAAGACGAGCCTAATGCATTGAGTTACATTCAGGAAAGGAAGATAGATTTTGTCATAAATATTCCCAAAAGCCTTGAAGAGGAAGAGCTGACAAACGATTATCTTATAAGGAGGAAGGCTGTTGACTTCAACATTCCTCTGCTAACCAACGAGCAGATTGCGAAATTATTCATCGAGTCTATGTCCAAGAAGAAGATGGAGGATTTAGCTATCAAGAGCTGGGAGGCATATTAAGCCAAAATTTTATATATATAGTTAAAGGCACAAAAATTTGAGCAATAAACATGCCTTTTACTTATTACGAACGGACAACTATTGCTCAATAGATTTTGTCCGTGAGTATAGATTAGTCCAGCAAATACACCTTTATGGGAATAAGCGCAGCATATGGGCGTAATTCAATCCTTAGTGCACTTCTGTCTGATTTTGCTATTGATTCTAGGCGCGGGAATAACTCTCGTGACCCATCACCATCAACTTCCATGATGATCACTTTCTCATCGATTTTGATTAGTGCATCCCTATTCAAAGATGGATTAAATTGTTGTTTTCGAAAATATGCAAGCTCTGAAGTTGGCCTGTCAGCATACAGGTCTGGCAATAATTCGTCAAGCATAGTTGAAATGTCCCTGCCATTTGCAAGCTCTTTTATTTTAGCCACAAGTTCGGCGGAAGGATGTCTTACATATGTGAAACTCTGCCGGACGCTACGTCCGAAGCCTCTTTTAGCGAAGCAGTTGTTTG
>CAZMBY010000017.1:0-21859 GCA_964564925.1 uncultured Methanosarcinales archaeon | reverse complement strand
TGTGTTATCCGTTTATTATTTCCTTTCGATAGAATAATTCGCTTCATTATTTTAAACCTCCGCTTTCATCTTTCGGATGAAAGCCTGCTGTGGCGTCTCTAGAATCTCAAAATTAAGGCTGCTATGTGGTCTTACCTCATTGTACCACACAATAAATTCCACCTTGGTCTTGAATAAGCTTCGCTTATTCTGATACAAGTCAAAGAACTTCTCAACCTTTCCATTACTTTGAGGATGCTTAATCCTGCAAAGAATCTGTTTAATTTTATTGTCGGTGAGAAAATCTCTAAATCGAGAGTCCATTTCTTCCTGCTTGATGAACTGCGTTCCATGATCAGATATGCATTGCCTTATAGTTCCGTGCTTCATTGCTTCCTTCATCCCATTTATAGAAGCTTCTGATGTGGGGCTTTTGCACTCTACAAGAGCAAGCAGTTTCCTGCTTGCATCATCTAAAACAGCAAATACCCAATGCTGCATTATGACATAGAAGTACCAGTCAATATGCACAGCAGTCAAGCTGTGCCTTCTCTCATACCTTATCCAGTCTTTCTTCCTTACATCCTTCTTGTCCTTCTTCTTTGCCATGCCTAAGCTGAGCATAATCCTATGGATTCTGTTATGATTAATGTGCTTGCCATAATCTCTTTCTATTAGCTTCATCAGCATAGAAGCTGATACGCTGTATTTTGTGAATGCTTCTTTTACCGTCTCTATTTCCCAGTTTTCTATTGGTCTTGCAGGCCTGCCATTAGTCTTGCCAATTTCAGGAATCTGCTCAGTGAGCAGATACTGCTTATAGACTTGGTTCACTCTCCTAATGGATATGCCTGCTATCTTCCTTGCCTGGTATGTGGTCCATCCCTGGTTTTTTCTCCTTATTGTTTCTAGTAGTTTCCCTTGGGTAAGTTTCATACTGGAAAGAAACTTATCGTAGGGAAATAGTTTCTGGATAACACAGTTTTTAAGCGCACTTGTGCCTTATCACATGCATTTAGCCGGTTCTCAGCCTAGTTTCGAAAAGAATAAATAATGGTTGCAAATGCCATATTCTCTACAAAATACACGTAAATAGGTGGTCTAACTGAAAAGAATTTATTTGGCAATTGCCTTGATTTTTATCGCAGGCTGTGTGCAATCAAATGGGTTTGAGCACGGTTTGGATGAGCTTAATGGAATCAACAATAAGTTTCAAACTACTATGGACACCTATCCTGGAAATGCCGGGCAGATTGGCCTTATGATCAATGATTTAAACGAGCTTAAGAAAATCAGCTTAAGCCGGCAGCAGGAGACTTTCAACTATGCAATAGATTACAGGCTCCTAAATTTGGAAGCAGAAAAACTGTACATTGAAAGCCAATCTTATCATCCAGGCAATCTTAAGAAGACAGGATTTGGATGCAAGACAAGGCCGCTTGTGATTCAATCAGTGCAGTTAAGGAATGAATCATCATCAAAAGCATTCCGGGCTGTCAGCCTATTAAGGGAATTTGTTGCGAAATATCCTGACGAAGCTGGCATGGCCAATTTATCAGATAAGAATGCATTGTTCCTGAATGCCACCTTCTACGAAATTCAGAGGATTGCAATTAGCGACAGCAACATCATCAATAGGTTTTGCCCCGCGAATGAAACATTGGAGCTGTACAAAGAGGAATTCAGGAAAAAAACAAACCTAAGCGAAGACTTTATAAGCAATATAACTTATGATAAAGCAGTAATCCTGTGGAAGGAAATTAGGGGCATATCCTGAAATGGCATTCAAAAAACCTAACAGCGTGGACGAATGTGTGTACTTCACCAACAGGACTATAGGTTCCGGAAGCGCGGTTGCGTGGGTTCTTAGGAAAGAATGCCCAAAATGCAAAAAAGGATTTATGGGCAAGCCCCAGAAGAAAAATAATAAGATTGACAAGAAAGCCGACCATTATGTGTGCTATTTGTGCGGATATACTGAATTAAATGAGCAGGTTGAGAACTCCTTAGCAATTAATATTGAATATAAGTGCCCGGACTGCAGCAACGAAGGCCAAACAACAGCAGAATACAAAAGAAAGGTGTTTGAAGGTATACCCTCTTATGTATTTGAATGCGAAAAATGCAATAAAAAAATTGGCTTAACTAAGAAGCTGAAGGAATCCAAGAAAAAAGTGCAGGAAGGAAAGGATGAAGGATGATGATGTTCAAAGATTTAAGGAGTTATTGGCTATTTAGATTGGGCTATTTATGCACTTTTCTCCTTTTTTGAGATATCGATCTATTTTCATAATACCACAAGGCAATGACAGTTGCGATTGAAACTGACAAAAGAATTTTTCTAAGTTTGCTGACAGAAAATAAGAATTGTATTTCATGCCCGCCTGAAGGCAGAAAAACGGCCATAAAGCTCGGGCTTACCTCAATCCAATCGGTCTCTTTCCCGTCCACAAAAACCTTCCAATCCTTATGGGCATTGACTTTGAGCATTACATAGCAAGATTGGCCATTTTCTGTTCCCATCACTTTTGCCCTATACTCGCCGTAACTAATCTTTTCTTCTGTAACCTCTCCGCAGCTTTCATCTCCTGCCCCGTACACTTTTAGATACTGTGAAATATCAAATGATTTGTCCATTAAGTCTTGAGCCGTAATAAAATTTGTAAATCCACGCTCCCTAAAGTATCCCTCTTTCTTTCCTTCCCCAATCGCCAGAAACTCTTTTTTTTTCAACCCGGTTCCTCTTGCCCATTGAATAATTAAGTCCCTACTTTCCTTGTTTTTCGCAAGGACGGCTGTATTTGTATGGACGATGTCAAAATATCCTGTATGGGTTAAAAGATAAAGATTATATTTCTTGTTGGAAAAAATTCTTGTTCCAAGATAAGAGAAATTCTTGTCTCTTGTCGCGATGATGTATCTTATGTTGTATAAATCCAAGAGTTGTGGAGTGAATTCTTTCATTGTCTCAACATAATAGAAGCCCAGGCTATCTTGCAGGCCGACAGCGTAGCTTATCACTACTGGCTTCTTTGCGTATAACGGAGGTGTATAAATCCTGAAATGGGTTTTGATTCCAGTTACTCCGTTAACCTGCAGCCTTCCTTCAGGCTGCTTTTCAAGGAATTGGAGCACTTCAATGTATTCTGGATCCTCTTTTTCAAATGCAAATGTTCTTGCTTTTTGCCGAAGAACTGAATATTGGCTGGAAATTAGATACAAAAGTATGATAATTCCAACACCGATGAGAATCACCTTGCTTTTTTTATTCGGCATATGGTATCTTAGAAAAATATTGGAAAAATCAAGTATGAGATAAGCGCCAATTCCGGCAATGATGATGCCAAAAAGATGCACTCCTACCCAAAAGCGGGAAAATTGGATAATCCCAATGCCCGGTAGGTATTTAAGAAAGTCTAAGCCTGCAGGACCAATCAACAGGGTAAGGCAGAGAATGAAATTCAGGATAAGAAAAAGTGAAGTCTTTTGAGAGATATATTCATTTCGCGCTTTTCCCTTTTTCCGATTTTGTAAAGCAAGGAAGCATGCGATTATCCCAAGAAAAAAGAATGCTGTCACAATCGGAATCCTGTTAGCATCAAAAGCGTCGCCGTTAGTCAATTCACGAATTACAGCTTTTACACCGAAGCCAAGCATTGTCTGCTCGCTTTCAAAGGGATGGCCGCCGTAGTAGTCAAGGCTTGTAAGCAATGGCACAACCCAGAAAGAAACCAGGATAAACTCCAGTAGCAGAATCTTACATATATATGCAATGTCCTCCTTTTTTTGTTGCAGAGTAGTATATCCTGGGGACAAGAAGATTATTGCTGCTAAGGAAAGGTTTGCTGCAATCCCCACCATGCTGTGGGAAAGCAAAGTTAATGAAAGCAAGAGGGCTGGGAGGAAAAGCCTTCTTTTTCCAAAATATTCCTTGAAGACAAATCCCACAGCCAGCGGATATAAAATCATGCCAAAGAGCATGGTAAACAATCCCCAAATCAGAAAAGCGCTTATTTCAAATCCAAGGCCGTACCTTCCGTTGATCAGGATAGAAAAAAATGCAGAAATCAAAGCGATTTTTTTGGAAATATCCATTAATCGCATGCTAAAATAAACAGAGATGGGAAATAAGGAAAAAAGCACAATGATGATTAATTTGTAAATCAAAAGGGAATCAACAAAAGGCAGTAATATATACATTAGGCTTGTTACCACATAAGGTATTGGCTGGTAATAAAAAAGCATGGGAAACCCAAGATTCTGGTCTGTGTCCCATAAATGAAAATTGCCCTTTCGGAACATTTCAGCCAGCTGGAAAGTGAATACATAATGGGAAGTGTTGTCATCACCAAAAGCAAATCCAGGCGCCAAAAGGGAGCGCAGGGCAAAAAAACTGAAAAAGAAAAGAAAAAACAGCGGCAGTGCTTCTTTTTTTTTAAAAGGAAGTTTCATCCAATTTTTTGGGCCCATTCAAGTATTTAAATCATTTGGTTCGATTATATTGGCAAGGACATTAATTTTCGTAATTCATGCTCCTTGCATGCATCTGGTGCACTTTGCAATTTTATAAAAAACATTAAAGCCTGCAGATAAAAGGCTAATCAGAGACCCGATTACAATATTCGCCTCAAAAAAAGAAAACTTTATAAATTTTAGGTGAACGTACAAGGTTTACTGGGAAAAAAAAGGGGTTTGAGGAACATTTACGGAAAAAGAGCTAATGCAGTTGCCGCAATTTTGACTGTTATTCTGATAATTGCCGGCGTTACTGTCGTTACTTACACCAAATTCATACCAAGAGAGAAAACTGTTTCTTATAATACAATATACTCCAATGTGAACAGCTTCATAGACAGGCTTAGGCTGACCTCTCTTGTGGATTTTCTGAAAAACGGGCTTTCAAATGAAAGCGATGTGTGGTACTGCAACAAGCCGATGCCCCCAAACAGGACTGAGGTGGATTCGAGCATTGATTATTTTGTCAAGACAAGGTTTGATGATTATTTCTCAAAGGCTGAATTTAAAGATGCAATCATTGATGTCAAGACAGAAAGCATAAGCACTTTATTGGATGAGAATGGGGTTTTCATCAACCTCACTCAAATGCTGATTAACATCTCGGCAGAAGACGAAACAAGAGTTGTGTCTTTTTCCTCAACCAGCGTAAAGTCCAAGACAAAATTCTTCTATGACACGCTTATGAGGTGGATGGAATGCAATGCGGGCCACATAACGCAAAACATCAAAGAGACAAATGATGGGATAAAATGCAAGTTTGATTTGTGCTGCTGCACACCAAGCAGCCTTGATGTAGATTCTGTAGAAGACCAGTACGGCTTGAAGGAAGAAGATGTCAAGAAGGCAATAGACAAATCAGTGGCTGCCCTGAATGGCCTTTTTTCAGGTGCCCCGAGCTGTGACACTCAGGCTGAAAGCCCAAATTTCACGGTGCAGTGCAGGGTGGATTACAAGAATACGCCAATAGTAATTGACAACCATCTGAGGGTTACTACAACAACAACACCTTGTGGTGATCCATCATGCGCAGTAAATCCGCAGCAGGGAGGAGGAAGCCTCATGGATTGGGCAACCCAAAACATGGAATGCCCAAACAGAAATCCGCTTGATGTTGATACAGGAATAGACCCATACACTGATTTGCCAGATGATGGTCTGCCTGGCGATGGATATTTGCACTACCTTATGGCAATGGACAGGCACGTAAAGTCCACTGTTTCCTTGATCTGCAATACAAATAGTGATAACGGCGAAACTTTCCTGATAAAGCTGCAATTTAAGCTCAAATACCAATGCAGATACCCTGAAGATATTGAAGGGACTGCTGGAACATGCCCGACAGGAGGCGGCGGAGGTGGAGGCTCCGGAAGCGGTTCCGGAAGTGGTTCTGGTTCCGGAAGTGGTTCTGGTTCCGGAAGTGGTTCTGGCTCTGGAAGCGGTTCAGGAACCGGTTCTGGCACTGGAAGCGGTACAGGCACCGGCACAGGAACTGTAGACTGCACAGATCCAGCAAATGATGGCAAGACTTGCACCGGGGGAAACTCTGGTGGAGTTGATGGAAGATGCATTACAGGATGGACGTGCAGCGGGTCTCAAGCAGCATGCACTCCTGTTCTAAACAACCCAAATACGGCTTGTGATACTTGCGCTGTATGTGGTTCAGATGGAAAATGCCAAAGCCCAGCTCCAAGCGGATCTACATGCAGCAATTCCAATCAAGGATGCAGAGACGCTGCTTGTGATGGTTCAGGATATGGGGCATCTGGGTGCAGCCAATACACACCTAACGACAATAATTGTCGAGGTGAAGGCGGCTGCCAGGCATCATGTGACTCATCTACAGGAAACTGCGGGACTTACAGCGGAACATGCACAGCATACCTTTGCAGCAATCCTGTGGGTGGAAATTGTGAATCCAACGGCGCCTGCTCCCCGACAACTTCTGGCGAATGCTGCGGAACCAATATATGCCCATCAGGGTCCGGATGCTGCCCTTCTACTGGATATTCATGCTCGAATTGCCCGCCTCCTCCAAGTTAAAAAATGGCATTAATAGATGATGTGATAAGCTTTGTCATAATTGTGCTGATTATTCTTATTGGGGCAATTTTTATAACAAACAAGACGATAACAAGAGGCGTTGACACAATAAAGGAAAAAAGCAATGAATTCACAGAGCAATCATATTCGACGACTCTAAACACTTTTATGAATGTGGACGAAAAAGCGACAGGTCTTCCTCACAATATCCTTTTGGGCAATTACATGAGCGACGGCAAAAGAGTATACCAAGTGAAAAATGCAACCTTTGACCTGAAACTTGCTCTTGAGCAAGAGCTCGACAAGCTTTATGGCAGCGGGATGTATTATTCAAGAATTCATAGGCAGATAAACAGCCTTTTCGTGACCTTTGTTTTTGATGGCTCGGACAGCCTGCAGGACGAGAGAATTGAAATTGGGCTTAAGTTGGATTACATCGAGAAAGGCATCAATGAATTTTTTGGAGACCAGGATATAAAAATAAACAGCCAGATTTATATTTTAAGCGAAAAGTCCACAAGCCAGATGTGCTCTGTTTTCAGCCCTGAGCAGCAGGTCAATTGCGAAGCCCTTTCTTTCAACAAAACATATTCAAATGGCGTTGCCAAGGCTCCAACCTTCGGTTTTCCAACTTTTAAGGATTGGCTCAATTCAGATCCTTATGTGAAAAACAATCTGGGGCTTTTTGCGGAAGGCGACTGGATTGCAGGAATAGCATATGCTAATAACAAGTATATGGAATATGCGACTTCCCAGAATATTGAGAATTCGCTTCACATAATCATTCCCATAGATGATGAATTGAGCACAAGCTCTGTTTCCGATACCTGCTTCAAAATAAAAAATGAGGCTAAATCTCTTACAGATTACACAGCATGTGCACTTTGCGATGATAAATGCCCTGTTGAAAGGTCAAACACATATCTCAAGCCCGTTACAAACCTTATGGTTAACTCAAGCACTGTTGTAATTCCAGTATACTCTTTTTCCTGCAGCTTTAAGTATAACCCGATATGGAACCAGTTTACCCAGACAGATTTTAACAAAGTATATGCGAAACTTCCCACCACTTACGGGAGCATTTGCGAAGATCCAAAGTGCAAAGGCTGCGACCCTGATCCTAAAGGAAACTTAAGCGCCTTTTGTTTTCACACTAATTGCCAGGATTTCATAACAACCCAGATGAGTTATATAGCGAACGCAACATTTGGCGAACTTGTGGACATTACAGATGCATCCCAGCTTCCTGAAAGGATAATAGAAAAAATAAATAAGAGCCTCCAAAAATTCAGTTTTGAAATTGGGATTCTTGACACAGAAAGGACAAGATACGTCTTTGAAAGGGAAGTTTTGCTTCCCAGCTATGCAAAAGGAAAGTTCAACCTATGGGTCTACACAGAGCTGTTCGAGGACAAGGAAAAGCCGGTTATTTTCAATGTTACAGTTTTTCCTTCAAAAGGCCACAATGGGACCATCTTCAAAATAACTTCTTTTGTTGTCGACAATTCATCTGTGGATGTGACAGCCGAAATTCCATTATGGAATTCAAGCACGGCAAGAATAAGATTAGAGGAAGTGGAGGAAGCAAAGTATGTAGGCTACCTCAATTCATCCGGATTTGAGGAAGGGGATTATTTTATCTCAATAGAGGCTGTTGATGCAAGAGGAAATTTAGCAAGGCTTGATAATGGGGCAAAATTCCAGATAAACGACTCTGATGAAATTCCGCCAGAAATTCTTGGCCTTGGTTTTGATCCTAAAATAGTCTTGAAGAGCGATGGCTGGGAAAATATTTGGGCGAATGTAACAGACAATTCTGGAATTCAAAGTGTGCAATTTATTGTCACATATCCTGATGGGCAGATAAGAACACTTGATGCAATTCTTGTCAGCGGAATGTCTTATTCGGCGAGCTTAACAGGCCTTACATTGGAGGGAGACTACCAAGTTACAGCAGAGGCATATGATTTTTCAGCAAACAAAGCGACAAAATCAGGAAGCTTCAAGGTTGTTGGGAGAAGATTCAGGATTATTTTCGCACCTGTAGGATTCAGCACCTCGACCTCTGTGACCAATTTTATTAAGGATACTATAGTGCCATATCTTGCAGGCAAATATCCAACTAAAGACTGCCAGAAGCCTGTTGATAGGTTTCAGGCTGTGATTATAGACCCTGATTTGTGCAAAGATTTGATTTGTTCCTATGAGGATTGTTCCGGATGCTATGGATGTTTTGACGTTGCAGATACCTGTTACAGTAGATACAAGAGTTCTACTGGTGATAACGAGCCTTTTATTTTGGTATTGGGAATTGTTCCAGGCGCTAGTTGTGGCGGCTATCGTGGATGCGCTGGTCTTTCGGATCCCTACTCTTTTTCAGTTCAAGAGGACTTTGTTGTGGCCCACGAATCCGGGCATTCCATGGGCCTTTGCCATGTAGGTCCCACTGGAGGATCATGCGACTCTCCAGCAGGCATCGATGAGGATTACTGTCCAAACAAGAATGAAATCGAGACAGAGGAGTGCATGATGAACTATTGTGATACTACAGTAAAGAATTTTTGCCCAAAAGGATTTGCTTATCTGAAGAACCAAATGAAAGCTCCTGTAAATTACCTGGAGGGGTGCTAAAAAATCATGAAAAAAATAATCTTGCTTTCCTTTTTTTTCTTTATTTTGATCGCGCAATATTCATTTGCTGAAGATTATGAATATGTCCTTGAGATAAACCTGTCAAGAGTTGGTCAACAAATTTTGTCAGAACTTGTAGCTTTATCAGTTCAAAGGCAGGCACCAACCACTTTCCTGGAAGGAAATACAATTACGATCTCCCTTACAGATGGCTCTAAAATATTGCATGAAAAGGGCTTTTTTGTCGATATGGAGGTGCATGGGATTGCAGTAGATGAGAATGGAACAAGAGTTGACCATATAAAACTCGACAAAATGAAAGTTCCCTTGAGATTGCCTTATCTTTTGGATGCAGACTCCATTGAAATCAAAACTGATGGCGGGTCAAAAACATACAGCATATCCAGTTTCATCTGCAACAACAACGGCAAATGCGACAATGGGGAGAACCGCAAAACATGCGCTGCAGATTGCCCTGCATCAAGCGATGGCAAGTGCATTCCCGTAATAGACAATTTCTGTGACCCAGATTGCGAGAATGGGAGGGATCCTGACTGCCTAAGAGAACAGCCAAAACAGAATGAACCAACTCCTGTTGAGATTGAGAAAAAACCAGAACAGCCTCGGGAAACTAAAAAAATAGAAAAACCGGAAGCTCAAACTGTTAAAAAATCAAACAAAATTTATATTTATTCATTGGTGCTATTGGTAGTTTTGCTTCTTGTATTGTATTTTTACAAGAAGATGCGAGAATGAATCTCAAAAAAAGAGGTGATGTGATGAGCCCCACAATAATGTGGATGGGAGTGATAATTGCAATTCTCATAAGCGTGACATGGTTCATCATGAAGCTCAAGCCTCAGCAAGCCACACAAGAATCCATAAGGTTTGACTTACTGGAGATAAAATCCATTGTCGAGACGGGGTGCAGCAGTATCTATTACTCAAAGGATTACAACCCAAGGACAGAGGTGGGTTTTTTTAAATTCAACAAAACCAATGCATGCATAAACTCCTCAGATTTTTCTGACTGTGTTTTATTGCCTTGCAATAACTCCAATGAAGGAAACTTGGACTTGGCCAAATTAACATCCATAAGAATCGCAATGGAAAAAAATTTGACAATAATCAGGTCAGGGTAATATGCCATACTACAGGAAAGGTTTTTTCGCAATAATCACATCATTCTTGCTCATAATTATCATCATTTTTTCCTTAATTGCCCTTTTCCAGTTTTCAGGGATATCGCTGAAGATTAATAAGGATATAAACAGGAATGTTGATTACAGCGTCAATGCGAACCTGTTCAAGGAAAAGCTTCTTGGCTGCCACGAGATCACTTATCTTTCAGAAGAAAAGCTCATCAAAAGGCAATGCACCGGGCTTTTTGAAGGGATAAAAGGCTATAGGGTGGAAAGGCAGGAATCAAATTACTGCGAAAAAAAGGCCTGGGATTTTGGGCAGGTGGACGAGAATCTCGGAAACTATGTGTTTTGGGTGACTTTGCGGAGCAGCGATTACACCAACTGCCTCTCTAAACTGATAGTATTCTACTGATAAAACTGGTTCTGATTAGCTTATAACCAGCGTGCTGTTATTTGATTTGCATGCTAACTTAATCACTGCAGGAGGAATAACAATATCTTTTTCAATAATCACATTTTCCTGTTTTCCGCACGATTGGTTTTTGGACTGTATAGAATCACAGAGGTTCAGCTTCTTGTATGTGCTGAAGAGCATGCTCTTGTTTATCTGAGATCCTGATTTGACATACAGCACCAGTTCCATGTCTTTTATTCCAAGCCCGCATTTTTCCCATAAATTAAATGCTTTAAGGGGCAGGTCTTCGCTGTCTATGCTTTCGTACTTAACCTCCTTTTCCGGAAATACCATTGCTTTCAGGGATTTGAATATGTCATTAGGGTTGATTCCTGCTGTAAAAACGATTATAAATCCGCCAATGATTAATGCAACAACAATATATGCTATGATCTCAACGGTTTCCATTTTATCCAAGCTTGCTAATTACAAAACTTATCATCAAAAATACTGTAATCAACGCAATAACTATCCCTATCATTGCCATAAGGGTCTTTTGCATAATGACTTTATACCATATTATATTAAAAAGCTTTCTATTATCTTGGGCTTCATCCAAAAATTCGCTATCGCTTAAGTTAGCAGCTTCAAATCCTTTGACATCTTTGGGTTACAACTGACATTTCCCGTAAGGAACATCCCCTTTGTCAGTTATCAATCCTTATTGGTTAGGATTTGACCTTATGCTGCTAACCTATTTTTTGGATGAAGCCTATTATCTGGCGCTTGCTTTCAATTGCCAATCAACCCCCTGAAGAAAACCACGTTTACCATAAAAAAACCGCCAAACAACAGCACTGTATAGATTAGAAATCCTATGAGATTTCCCCTTATAACTTTGTTGGTTTGGTAATAATCAGTGCCTATGCTTATCTGTGTCTGGAATAGGGATAATATGATTATCATCTCAATCAAATAAACGCCAACTACCACTCCTATGAAAGTTGGCGGTATGACCTTTGTGACATCTATAAGGGCAAGAGTTATACCTGGCCCGCCAAAAATCCTGCTGATGATCTCCAATTGCTGGGTTATGAATACTATTGATTTCACTATTGCAAATGTCATTATCACGGCAGCAGCGCACAGCAATGGGGCAAGCATCGTTATGGTGGTGTTCATAAGGCTGACAGCATCAGAGAGCAGAGTCTTTATATAATCGTCAAGCTTGTAGGTATTAATAACATGCCTCCTTATTGTTTTTGCCGCCCTGTAAGCGCTTTCCTGGCTTGCTGATTCGAAGGATGCTATCTGAAGTATGATTGACCTGACCTTTGAAGAGGGTATTATCTTTATAAGATATTTTGACATTATCTCCATTATTGTTTCCTTTGTGGTCAATATCATCCTTTGTATTGTCTTGAACATCTTTACGACAGGATGGTCTTTAAACCCTAAATTCTCATAATCATCAACAACCCCGTCAAGCACCTTTTCAAGCGGCATATTCAGGGAAAAGTAAGTGCTGAAACTTTGAAGTATGAAAGGCAGGTCAGACTCAACATCCCTTATCTCAGTCCAAAGCTTCTTGTACCTTCTTACATAAAACGAAGTGTAGATGAATACTGCCAGAGCGATTCCTCCGCCTAATGTCCAGCCATAAAACAAATTGGTCATAGTGATTTCATCGCTGCGTATCTGACCTGAAAGAACTTGGTTGACTGTGATTATGGTTGGAATTGAAAAGATGACTATAACTAAAAGTCCAATCCACAGGAAGATTCGCGGCATTGGCTTGTAGTCTATTGAATCGGTAATCCTTATGGTGTCTATCTGTATTCTCTGGCTCGCAAATGACAGCGATGCAATCAGCACTATTGACGGGAATAAGACTGTATATATGAATGCAATGATGCTTGGCTTAACTAAAGTGGGGAAGAACACTGACAGTAAGGGCAAAATCAGCAAAGACAGTATTGGAATAAGGATTCCTCCTGCAATAAGCATATTTGTATTTTTGGAAAGCTGCTCTGCAGACCTTTTCCCCAAGAAATTGTAATTCATGATGAGCGTTTCTATTGTCTCTCTGATCAGCCTCTCCCTTTCTTTCTCCTCTGATAAAGCGGAAATCTGCAATAGCCTTATAGACTTAACAAAATAGGGGTTATGGGCGTTCCATACTTCAATGTATTTCTTTATCGCGCTTCCAAGATCGTTCACAACCCTTCTTTTGAGCGATGTGTTTATATCATGAAACTCTTTTTTCAGAATTCCTGTGATATTCTTTTCAGTTTCAAGAAATGAGTACTCCATGCTTGAGCCCATTTGGATGTATGTGCTGAGGTGAAGTATCGCCCTAAGCATCTCCTCCGTGTATTCGAGAATCTTGTGGGAATAAAAAATGTGGATAGGGTACACAAAAAGGGCGATTGCAAGAATGATGCCCAAAAATATCAAAGCATAGTTGGCAAAAGGAGAAACTGAATAGAGAATGTTGCCCATTATTATTGAAAAAAGGGCGATTATAAGGCTTGTGAAGATTATATCCTTTGCCTTGTAAGGGAAGAAAACAAATGAAAGCTTCTTGTCAGTTTTTTTTAAGGAAAAATCTAAGGGTATAAGTGTGCCGAGAGAATAAATGTCCATCAATTTCATTTTTGAGTAAATCCGATTGACAGTATCTCCTTAAGCCCTTCTGTGAACTTGTCTTTGAATTCCTCTTTCTTTTCTTTTGACGTCAATGGCTTTATATCACTTTCAAGCTTTACGAAAAGGCTGTTTGCCCTGGACGCATACGGGGCCTCCAGAAGGTCTGTATTCCCTTCTGAGAGGTCAATATGGATTTGCTTGCTCCAAGCCCTCAACATAATGTCATTCAACAAATCGTTGTAACTGTTATAGCCTTCAGTCCTCTTAAGTATGTTTTGAAGAATTATCGACTTTCCTTTTAACAGTATTTCTGTTGGCTCAAGTGTGTCCTGTGCAGGATTATACAAAAATAGGTCCTGGAATTGTGGCTGGTCCTCCCAGTCTTTAAGAACTTCGGTAACCTGCAGTATCCTTCTTTTTCTCCCTATTCCGGAAGGGTCTTTAATTTGGTTTTGTATTATTATCAAGTCCGTAGCCTTAAAGCTTCCCTTTGGGACACCAAGGTCGTTGACTACACGATCGTATACACCATAAGGAGTATCCGCGTGAATAGTTCCTGCGACCACATTGCTCAATGCGCCTATCCTCATTGCCTCATAGAGCACCTTGGCTTCCACGCTTCTTACTTCCCCAACTATCAATGCAGAATCACCAAGCCTTAGAGATGTTCTCAGGCCTTTGTCAAAAGGCATTTCAATCCCTTCCTCAAGCATAGCGGACCTGACTTTTAAGGGCAGTATGTCATATCCGAGCATTTTGTAATCGTCTATGGGAAGCTCTTGAGTGTCCTCTATGGTAATCATCCTGTACTTAGGCAATATCTCAAGTAGCAAACTCCCAAGCAATGAAGTTTTTCCGCTTCCTCGGGGGCCTGAAGTGAGGAAGGATCTGCCATGGGAAATTATGAGATTCATGAAGCCCGCAAACATTACGTTTGCAGCCTTGTTGTTTATGAACAACAGCATAGTCCATGGGTGCTCTCTATGCTTCCTGATGCTGAACCCGGTTCCGAATATTGAAAATGGATTTATAATGCCTGCAATTCTACCCCTCACATTCTCAATATTTATTTCGCCGTCTATCTGCGGCTGGGCCTTGTTCACAGGCCTGCCGGTGCTCAGCTTTAGCCTTGTCAAAAGATAGTTTAAGAATTCATTGCTGGGGTAGATGTTTGAGGAGCATTCCTGGTATTTTGAATGCACTATCCTTATGCTTGTCTTGTACGCAGGCGGGTTTATGTTGATCTCGAGGATATTATCGTCAAATAACAGATGCTCCAAAATTCCATAATCTTCATACCATCTCTTGATTACCGGGCTGTATGTTACACCTGTTTTTTGGAACTCCTTTACCTGGTCATACACCCTCATAAGGTTTGTAAAGTTAATCGCCATCTCAGGAACCTTTATGGTGTACATGTAATAGGTGCCTGAGGGCTGCAGGTATATTCTAATGACTGCTCCTGTCTTAAGTATGTACTCTTCAACAATCTTAGCCTCCTTTGGCACAACTGAGAACCTTACATCAACAAAAAACGGCTCAATCGACAGCAAATTTAAAGCGGCATCATACTCTTTGAAAAAATACTTTGTCTTAAGGCGAAGCCTGTCGAATTTCTTGTCTTTTATCCTAGACATTATATTTTTGTTGAACTTTGGAGATGCGGGGAACAGCCCCTCTTCTTCGCAGTCTAGCTCTAGAACATTATGAAAATCCAGCATTCTTAACCTCTTTTTCCAATATAACAATTTTTAATGTTATATATAAATATTACCAATTAAACGCCTCTTATAACATTATCGACTCTAAAGTAGTTAACAAGGTTTTTATAATGCTTTACTATTTTTGTAAATATGTTGGGTAACCTGAAGAGCGACAAGCTGGAAGACATTAAATCTGTTCTGGAAACTTTGACTGTAACCGTTGAATCCATAAACAAGTCCCTTTCTGGCGAACTGGGTGGGAAAGAGTCTCCCCAATCAACTGGAAACGTATCACAATGGCTTAGGTACATTGGAGGCTCGCTCAATAAGATCAATAGTTCGCAAACTGAAATCAGGACTTTGCTGATTGAATTCAATAACCAGATGAATGAAACTTTCAAGAATTCAATTGACAGCGTTATGCAAGGGCTTAGCAGAAGCTCGGGCTTTCAGGGAGGCCCGGCGGCGCCCCAAATAATTCAGGAGAATTTTGCCCCAAAAATTATTTTAGACATCAAGCAAAAGCTGATGGAGATTGACGATGAGCGCTCAAAAGAGATGGACCTGCTGACCAAGCAGAATGAAGCCTTGAGGGCAAAATTGACTTCTATCGAAAGCCAAATTACCCAATTGAAAGATTCTTTAAATAAGGCGCTTTCAAAATATTAGCCTCTGCAGTCAACGCTAATCCTCTTATTGCTATTCAGGAAGAAACATTTGTACTTGTGAATCTTGAACAGTTTTATTGCCTCCGGGCTGTTGAGGTCCAGAGCATAATTATTCATAAGGCATTGGCATCTGCTGCAAAAAACCTCGCCTTTGATTTCCATGCAGATGCTGTTATTGTATACATTTAAGGCACTTCCTGAAGGGATGTTTGCGTCTATATACAGGTTTGTCTGGTCTGGCATAAGGCATACTTTATTGCACATCCCTCCAAGCAGGTTTGCAGACTCTTTGGCATATGCCAGTTTGTCTTCTTCTCCACTACCTTTAAAGAATCCCGCAATTATCCCAAATACAATCAAAATTGAGATGATCCCTATTGCAATCCATACACTTTCTTCCATACAAAATCCCTTTCAAAAAAAGAAATAATAAAAATTCTATGTTGTGCAGCCAGCAGCCATGGTGTCAAAACCTGCCTTAGTGTACCAAAACATCGATTGGTCACTTACCAAACATGTTCCTTTTTTGACATTCGTCTTAACCAGGCAATTGATATTTGTTCCATTAAAATTTTGGCTTTCCCAGTATTGGGTTAGGATTTCTTTGCATGCCTGACCGGTCAACTGAGTTCCGCAGCATTCGCTTACCAAGCTATGGCAGGGAACAGCGTCTTCGCACAAGCCTAATCCGGCTAGCCTTGTAGTGTCCAAATCCATCCTAGTATTCTTGTTTAAGTCAAGGTAATCGGGCAGCTTTATCTGGTCAGAGCCAAGAGCTAAACAAAAACTTGCCAGGCTTCTCAACGAGCAGCCGTCATTTGATGCATCTATGCACCTGCTTTTGCAGTACAGGACTGATTTCTCGACCAATTCCTGCTGCTTTTTCTCCTGCTCAAATTGGGTCAGCTGGGCCTGCTTCTCAGTGATCTGGTTCTGAAACAGCTTGAGCATTACAAGGGCAACTGCCAAAATAACAAATAATGCTACAAAGATTTCAATCGGCTTTTCAGTGCCTTTTTTTCCTATAAACGTTTTCATTTTCCATACCTCTTTTAGTTCTTTATATCTATTGATCCCAAAGGATTATACGTTATGAACAGGGCATTGAATCCCGCTACAATATTCACATTTATTGTCAGATTCTTCTCGGCATGCAATATAGTGTCCTGATCGATTCCATTTATGCCTGCCACATCAAATGAGTCGCCTCTTATGACAAAGCATAGAACCTCTTTGATTGACTGGGACACATCTTTTGCGCATTGAATGGCCAGGTCCTTTACAGTGCTGGCATCAACATTTCCCAATTTAATTACTTTGTCGTCTAATTCGCTCTTTTCATCCTGATTAAGGTCCCTCAGCTTATCCTTGCTTTGGAGGATTATGCCCTGCGAAAATGAGATAAGTATTCCAGCAACAACAACTGCAACAAACAAGGTGATCATCACTGCAATCGGCATTTCCATTTCAGTGGCCTCGCTTTTCAAGGAACTCGTCAAAAGGCTTTATGGTAAAAACCAAAAATACCAATGTAGCCATCGCCAATATAAAAAGCCCGTCTTCCAGCTGCACATCAAAAAATAAGTGAAGCAGCAAAGTTACCACTGCGCTAAGTATCGAGATAGTTCCTATGTAAACCTGCGTTGCGCTGTTCACATAAAGCTCCTTGTGCTTTCTGAATTTAGGAAGCATCAGGAATTCGTATGCCACAAAAAATCCGAGTCCGATTATAAAGCCAATGAGCAGCGCCATGGGCGAGCTGTATTTTGAGAAAAGGTTTGTCATAACATATACAAGAAACAAAAAGATAACGACAAAGTATACTGACCGCATCAGCCTGTGCTTGCTCCTATGTTCCATCTATTCACCTCTCGATATCCAGTAATCCTATATGATTTTCTTGAAGCTAGGATATTTAAATCTTTCTTTTTATTTTGGCTTCATCAGCACTTAAACGATAAAACGGAAGGTTTAAATACTATTAAGTTAATGGCAATTAAATGAAAAAGATTGCAATGCTTTTCTTCATGTTAATCGCCCTGTCAGGATTAGTTAACGCTTTTGGCTTTTACAATGACAAGGGAATGTACGATACGATGGGCTTTAGGGGCCTTGGATTTTTCATGGGTGTTGGGCTTCTTGCGCTTATATTCGGCGCCTTAATCCTGTTTTTCTGGATTATGATGCTGATTGATTGCTTGAAAAGAGACTTCAAAAAGGATGTTGAAAAGATTGTATGGATTCTTGTCTTGATATTCCTTCATCTGCTTGGAGCGATAATCTATTATTTTGTCGTGAAGGTTGCAGACAAGCAAGCAGTAAGAGCGAAGAAGAAATGAAGAATCCAATAATTTAAGATTATCTAAGCACCTTAAAATTTTTTCTTCTTGGGTCAGATCTTAGCAAATAATTCCTTTCATTACTCCCTTTTCCATTTTCAATCGGATAAGGCCATTCCATTTTAGCAGGAGGCATAAAATCTTCTTGAAACCAAGCATGAGCAGTGAGGTACTCCGTTGCATGTTCATCAAACCCTCTTCTGTATAGCCACATTCCTGCATCATGTAGGGCTTTTACCAAATCTTTTCTTGCTCCTCTTGGCATAGATCGAAAAAAGCCTACTAGCTCTCGCTTTTCTTTTTCAGAAATTTGATCACTGTAGAAATTTACAGCAGCTTGGATTGCAAGCTCTTCATTGGTGAATGGATGTGGTTTATCTGTAATAATTATCAATTCAATTCTGCTTCCTGCCATTCTGTAAGATTAGCCAGAATATTTAAAAATCTTGCGGCAACCTTTTGAAATAGGGATAACAACTGGACATTACGGCTATCAATACTGCGAAACTAAAAATAGAAAATTGCGTTGAAATTAGTACTCAATGCGAATGACTCAAAGCATTCTGGTAGTTCTTCTCAACCTGTGACCAATTAACTAAGTTCCACCAATTTTTCAAATATTCGGCTCTCGCCTGTTTATAGAGGATATAATACGCATGCTCCCAAACATCCACTCCCAAAATAGGAATCTTTCCTTCCATCAAAGGGCTGTCTTGGTTTGCTGTGCTGTAAACTTCAAGTTTTCCATTGCTTGAAACAAGCCATGCCCAACCTGACCCAAACCGGTTCATGCCGGCATTCGTGAATTCTTCCTTGAACTTGTCAAACCCTCCAAAAGCATTCTTGATTGCATCCGCAATTCTTCCGTGAGGCTCGCCGCCTGCATTTGGAGCCATCACTTGCCAAAAGAAGGAATGGTTTGAATGCCCGCCTCCATGGTTCCGCACAGCAGTCCTTATGTTTTCAGGAACTTCATTAATGTTCTTTAGAATTTCATCAACATCCATAGTTTCAAATTTTGTACCCTTGATTGCTCCGTTTAGCTTGTCAATATATGCCTGATGATGCTTTGTATGGTGGATCATCATGGTTTGCTCATCAATATGCGGCTCAAGAGCATTGTACGCGTATGGTAATTTTGGCAATGTATACATTTAAAACACCTCGTTAAAATTTTATCTTAGTAATATTTATTGATATAAATAGCTTTTGATTTTTTATAAGAAGGAATCTGGACCTATATCAAGTCTCGGCACTCTCCCATTTTTGCTTGGTTTAAATTTTTGCTGCATATAATCACCAAACAGGCCATTCACACGCTGTTCAACCAAGCCTTTATCGTCAAGGGTTACATCCTTCACGTTGTGTACATTCCTCCAAAATTTGTCCCAAAAATTAGGATTTGAGGAAATAGCGTCATTATAATCAATTATAGCTGCATTTTGATTCTCCGGGAGATAAATCACTGTGCTGAGATTTGATGGCTCCTCTTTATAGGTAAGCGGGTTAATATTTATATTGTAAACAAAAGCAGCAATTAGCCTCCCATCCATGCTTGTAAAAAATCTGTAGCACACACCTTCATCTTTGGGAAAATAGAATGGCAGTTTGAATGTTCCAGCCAAATCTCTATCCAGGTCTTTTATATAACCACTATAATCCTCAATTGGCTGCTGACCTGCAAGAACCAAGTCTGCCAATTCTGGCGGCTTTTTTGAGTTAACTTTCATTGACCGTGAAATTCCCGGTAGTTCATAATTTGAACTTTTCGGCGGAATTGCCGGAGAATAGGAAAAGGCAATTGAAGCAAGTAATTCAAGCAGCATATTAGTTCACAACCCTTAAGTTTTTCAATCTCTCCAAATATATGCACGCATTGCAAATCTCATTCGCGCTTGGCTCATTGCATCTTGAGCATATCATTATTGCATCATCCTTGAATTGCTGTTTTAAAAAGGGAAGAGTCTGCAAGAATGAATTTACTATGGAATACTTTGTTCCTGGAAATTTCTGCTCCATCTCGTTGAGCATGTCCCTCACTTGCGCCCTGTATGATTGAACAGCGTTCGGGCATTCTGTAAAAGTGTCAAGCAAGCCATTTACGAAAGCAAATGCTGTTACCTCCTTTTCCGTGCAAAGGTATAATGGCTTCACTCTTTGAACAAAATCCTTATTGTCGGCAATGCCTACCATAGGCCCAAGCCTTGCAGAAGCCTGGATGTTATTCTTGAACTGGTTCATCATGATGGATTGGCATTCATCGTCAAGATTGTGGCCTGTCGCAAGCTTTGTCAGCTTCAATTCTTTAGATTTTTTATTCAATAAATATCTCCTGAAAATTCCGCATATAGTGCAGGGCTTCACTTTCAGTATTTTGAGCATTTCATCTAAAGTCAGGCCAAATTCTTCCTTATATGAGAAGATATGGAGCTTGATGCTGTTTTTTTCGCAAAACTCCGCTGCCTTTGCAAGCGTTTTCTCCCTGTAGCCTTCTATTCCTTCATCGATTGCAATTGCATTTAGCCTAATCTTTGGATTTTCTTGGGATAATTTCCTTAGGATATGCAGGACGCTTAGTGAGTCTTTCCCCCCTGACAATGCAACTCCGAGATTCTCTTCCTTTTCAAGAAGATTAAACTGCCTTATCGTCCTGAAAACCTTGCCCTCAAAGTAGTCAATGAAATGCCCTTTGCACAGCTTCTCGCCTGCAGGAAGTTCAATAATCGGCTTTTGGTTGCAGCAGTTCATTCTATTAATATTCTGGGAATAGTTTTGTTTTAAGGTCGTGATAAACTTCCTTTAGCTTATCAACTCCCCTATGATATTCTAAAACATACTCAAGCAGTTCTTGAAATTGAGGCAGAACACGCCTAATCATTCTAATTTCTTGCATGCTTTGCCTGTCTATGCCAGCAATATGGGAATAATCTTGCTGTATTCTATGCATCCATGCCATTGCGTCATTCTGATAATCCGGGTTTAAATCAGGATATGCTGAAAGTTCAGCCATGTTAACTATTAAACCCAAATCTGAAATCAATCTTTCATTATTCAAGCCGTTGCCCATTATTGCACTTCCAAGAACCTTCATTTTTGGATTTCTTCGCATCTTACCATCAACCACCGGAGACAACACTTAAAATCTTAATTTCATCCTTATCATTCAATCTCTCATCTTCCAAAATCAATTCATTGTTCCTTGAGACAATTACTGTGACCGGGTTTATGTCCAGTTTTTTCAATAGGTCAGCGACAATTGAATCCTTATCCAATCCTAAATTGACGTTCTTGTTTTCCCTGTCTATGAAAACTTTTAAATTGATGCCTGACATTTTATTCAGAAAACAGAATTCAATTAATAAATGTTACCAAATCACCCGACAGAATGCCCGCAGCCGCACGAAGTCTTTACATTTGGGTTGTCTATCTTGAAGCCTGCATTTGTCAATGCATCTTTGTAGTCGACTGTTGAGCCTTTCATGAATTCAATGCTTTCGGCATTCATGAAGATTTTAATGCCTTTCTCTTCAATCTGTGTATCGCTTGCTTTTGGGCTTTTTTCAAAGCTTATGTCGTATGTATATCCTGAACATCCTCCTGGAACTATCCCCAACCTTAGCCCATAGCCTTTCTTGTTTTCCTTTTCAAGCAATTGTTTTATCTTGCTGGCTGCTTTTTCCGTCAAGCTCACAATGATTTCTTTTGTTTGCTGCTGCATTTTTCCCTCCTATTGGATTTTGATTTAAATAACTTTTGCTTATTTTTCAACCGGATGGCCGTGCTTCTTCCATTC
>CAZMBY010000016.1:0-22848 GCA_964564925.1 uncultured Methanosarcinales archaeon | reverse complement strand
TTAAAATAATGAAGCGAATTATTCTATCGAAAGGAAATAATAAACGGATAACACAACACAATCTAAAAACATAAGATTTATATATAGAAAATAACTACTTTATAATAACTACAAAATGAAACTAATAATTTTTGCCGTGATATTAGCGCTCTTGGCATCTTTGGATGTGTTAGGTGCTGGGCTGGAGATCACAAACATAGATTTCAGCATAGATTATGACGATGCCTATACTTACAGGCTTGAAAGGAAGGACAGGATAGATTCCGGCACAGTTTCTGTCGGCAATAACTCAAAAATTGACGGTGAGGTTCTTCCGGGCTCAAATATCACTTTTACAGTTACAGTTGAAAATACATTCAATACTGAAGGCCCCACAATACGCGGAGTTTCTGTAATAATGACCATAGAAGAGATAGATGACGGGTCTGATTTGGAGGAAGAGAGCGTGGATTTTGATTTGGAACCGGGAGACGATGAAAAAGCAGATGTAAAGTTCACCATACCATTTGATGTTGATGCAAACACTTACCATATTGTTGTTGAAGCAAACGGGGATGACAGGAATGGAACTTCTCATTCGTCAACTGCCACTTTAAGGCTCGAAGTCAAAAAGCAAAGCCATGACATAAGAATCACAAAAGTATTGCTGAATCCAGGATCTGTTGACTGCGACCGGAAAGCAAAGCTTAGCGTAGAAATCATGAACCTTGGCTCAAACTCCGAGAATGACATCGCGCTTGAATTTAAGTCTGGCAATCTTGGAATAAATTCCTATGACAGGGACATCACCCTTGAGTCTTCAATAGACGCAAGCGACGAAGATAAGATGTACTCCAAGGCACTGAACATAGAAGTGCCTACATTCTTCAAGTCAGGATTGTACCCCATTCTTATAAATTTATACTGGAAAGGCTTTGTTTTGTTCGACCAGAAAAACGCTAATTTGATTGTCAGGGATTGCGACTCATCTGCACCGTCAAAGGCTTCAACAGGAACCAAGGAGAATGCAACAGATGAAACACAGCCTGTTGTCACAATCATACAGCCGGACAGCGAAAAAGAGCAACGTGAAACAGATGAATATGCCAAAGAAGAGTATGTTATAACTTCAACAAGGGAAATCTCAATTTTCAATTCGCCGATATTGTTGTCAATGTTATTGGGCAGCTTTGTAATAATTTTGTTGGCCCTGGTGGTCATTATAGGGTATCTTCAAAGAACCAAGGCGCAATAAACGCATCTTACTCAAAGAAGCATAAAATGCTCATTTATTGTGCTCTATGAATTGCCTGATTCTGTGGACAAAATCTTCTGCATTTTTGTAGTATCTGTCAAATTCCTCCCCTTTTATCTCATTTATCTCCCTATGGGTGACCATCTTCATAAGCCTGTAGAAGTTCCGCATAATTGTGACGTACTTGTGCTCAATCAGCCCCCTTCTGGCCATTTTTTGCTCCATCAAGTCTGCAACATGCTCCGGAGTTGGAGGTATCTCCCCAATTTTCATTAGTGCTGCATGCGCTGCGTCAATAACAGCCCAGTACAGGTCAATGACTGCCTGCAATAAATGCCATTTTGAATTGTGAAGCGTGTTTGGGGCTCTTGTGTAATATGTCCATATGCTTTCCTGTGTCGGCCTTATCCTCCCTTTTTTCAGCAGCGCCTGCATGGGATCGAAAAAGCCGGAGTCAATCAAGGCAACCCCATCACGCAATAGGTTTATTGCAATCGGGTCGCCATTCCTCATGTACTCCCAAAAGGAAGTGAACCTCATGGTGGTTACATGAAGTTTTGTTGAAACTTTCACAATAGAATTCTGGACAATCAGCCTGTAGGCTTCAACAATTTCAGGGCTCAGGTTGACTGATATATCATCAATTATCACCAGAATATCGATGTCGCCTGCTGAGCCTTTTGTCTTTCTTGCAGTGGAGCCGAATATCACCACTGCCCTGATTAAGCTGCCAAGCTCCCTGTAGATTTCATTGGCAAACCTGTAGGCAGTATCAATGTCCTCCTTGTAGTAGCGCTCAAGATTGGGATGCTCTTTCTTGGGAATATCAAACTTCATTATCCACCTCTCTTCAACAATATTTTATTTTGTATCTTTATAAAGCTATCGAGGGTATGTCAAAAACCACCCATCACATGTCGGTAAATGCAAGGCATTTCCGATCACACTCGGAAATCAAAAATTTCCGATGGACTAATAGTATATTTTCGACATATAAAAGGTTTTGTTGCTTTCGCAGGATAGTGACATAAAAGTTTAAAAATAAAAGCCGATTAAGTTTGCGGATTGTAATCCATTGAGTAAGCACAGGAACATCTTAATCAAAATCATTATAAAATGATTATCATTCTTGCAGGGTCATGATTCAGGAACTGCAGCAGATTTTTCATTCCGTAACAAAGTCCTTGGAAGTTCTGTATGTTATTGAAGGAATCAAGCCATGCGCAAGAATACTGGTTTTTGAGGAAGAGCTTGGTAAAGCCATCGATTTTTTCAATGCAAAAAATATCAAAACTGCGATTTCAGGCTTCAAGGTTCTGAAGCAGGCAATCCAAACCGAGTTTTACTCCGACAGGTCAATAAAAATAGCCAAGGAAGACAAAAGGAAAGGTCATTTTTTTGTTTACATTTCAAAAAACGGTGAAATGGCTGAAAATGCCAGGATTATGGAGCAGGAAAACAATCACAAAGAGCTTGGCTTATTGCTGGGCTATCCAAAATGCTGTTGCGATTTCTTTGATAAGAATTTTAATGAATGGAGCACTGACCTGACTTTGAAAGTCCTGGAAAACTCAAATGGGTTCAAATTTCCATTTTACAATAACATTGCCGCAAGGCATTTTGATATTGCCCTTTTAAGCCATTTTCCGCACAGCTTCGATTGCGAGCCTTCAATTAAGATTGCCAAAGAACATCTAAAGATCATAAGCAATTATTCAAGGCAATTATCGGAATTGTTTGCAGGAATCCTGAAAAGGCTTGTGGTATACACTCTGGAGGAAGGGATATTTCTGTTGAGAACATTTGAGATGGTTGACAATGAGCTTGTTTATGATGATGTTTTGACAACAACAAAAAACAAATTGTATTATCTTCTTTCTTCTAGCAACAAACTGAGGGTTATTGGCAAGAACAGCTTCGCTGTAAATGATGCCATCATCCAAGGCAGGAAATTTGGGATTATGGCCTTCAATTAGAATAAACCGTCACCAGACTTTCTTTCACAACAAAGCTTTCTTCTTTTTTCAGGAATCTTGGATGGAAGTGGTGGCCCAGGTGTATCAGCTTTCCCTTCATTTCCTTCAGCAGCTTGGATTCAAGCCCCCTTTCCATTGGAGCATCAGGGGCGACGAATAAGACATCATATTTTGAAAAATCGTGCTTAAAGAAATCTTTATTATGGAAAATTGCATTGTTGATTTTGAGTTTATCCCTGATTTCTATGGCTTTGTTGTGCAGCATGCTGTCAACTTCCACTCCCTCAGCTTTTTTGCAAAACAAAGATGCAATTAAGGCAACCTTTCCGTCCCCGCTTCCTATATCGAGAAAATTGTTGAATTTGCCGAGAGCTATAGTCGTAAATATTTCATAAATTTCGTCTGAAATTGAACCATTCCAAAATCCTTTTTCAGTGCTCCGGAGCGGGAGCTCACAATTTTTCAGAAGGCTCCTGTAAAATCTGCCATATTCTGCTTTAATTGACGAGAATAATTCGACATTCATTTTAATCAAAATATCCAATAAATTCTCTCACCGGTTTAAATATGTTCCCTAGTGTGCATGGGAAAAATAGGGCATAATCCAAAAGGTATAAATACAAGCTTTACAGTGCGTTGGATATCATAACCAAGGGGTGCCAAATTGGCTTTAAACCTTTCTGAAAAAGTAATTAAGAACTTCACAAAAATCAAATTGAAGGGCATTCAGGTAAAAGTACCTGGAATTTCTGATAAAAAAGTAACATCTAAACCGAAGAAGCCCATTAAAGCGCCTATCTCCTCAATTGTTGAAATTCTCATAAAAAGCGCTCTTGCAAAGGCAAAAACCGAGAAAAAGGGAAAGCCTGCTGCAAAGGACGACAAAATATACATTTTGCCGATTGGCAGGGACGAAGCCAGTTCTGGCGGCTATGGGACGGTTTCTAAGAATTACGGCGCATCGCCTCAAAAATCTTATGTTGATTACGAAAAAATTTTCAGTTATCTGGGAAAGTTCAGGTCTCAAAGCATGTATGAAAACATGGATAATCCTTTTGAATTTCTTGGCAAATCAGGGATGGCCAGCAGTTTTGTCCTAGCAGACAGGGAATCCATGGACAAGATTGCGAGATATGATAAATATGTGAGAAACCCCAATATGGCAATACAAACACTGGCTTTGTCGCTTGTTCCGATTGCTGGCTTAAGTTCAGCGGAGTGGGAAGAGGTCAAGAAGCTGATGGTTTTTGACCCAATTACTTACAATTTAAAATCAAGGACTTCCTAGCCAAGCCCTGTCTCTTTCTTCAATTTATAGAGTGTAGCCCGGCTGGCATCCAGCTTGCTCACTGCTCTTTCTGATTCTGTCATATAGCGCTCTGCAGTGTTTAGCCTTTCAAGAATGTCTGTTCTTTGCTCGTTCGTAATGCCATTTCCTGTTACGGCCATCACCTTAAGCTCAGTATACACCTGATAAGTCGCTGCAATCGCATTGTATCCTCTCGTGCCTTTCATAAATGACAATGACGGCGCTTCTCTCATGGCTGTCCTTTCTAATTTTTCACCTGAAGGCTCAAAAAGCCTTGATATGTCTATAGTTCTCTGTTCGGGAGCGATTTCTCCAGCAAGCTTGTCTGTCCTTAACTCCTGCATTGAGTCTTTGATTAATTTCTCTATCTCATCAAATTCTTTCTTTTTGTCCTCTTCCATCAGCCTCAATCTCTTGATCCTTTCTTCTGGAGACAGTTTTGCGAGCTCCTTTTTGTCAAAAGCCATTTTATCTTCTTTTATCACAAATCAGTGTTCATTATTGATTCTGGACTTAATTTCCTGAATGTGGATTTATTTTCTATGTTGTTTAAATTTAGTTTCCATTACACTCCGAACAACAATTGCTGAATTCTTGTAATTAATTGGTATACTTTAGCATCAATTTATTTAAAGCTTTTTATAGAACTCACTCCAATGGGACTGCGCTCCACAAAGTCCAGTCATTTGACGGGGCATAAGCGCCAAACACATAATAAGGAGGCTTGTTCTGGCCGAAAAAAGAGTATTGGACATCTGCCCATGACTGAGGAACACCTGCTCCCCTGAAGCCCATACCGTATACCGGGCTGCCAAAATAACGCCATGTCTTCATCAAGCCATGGAAGTCGCTCAAATCTGTTGAGGCGTCAGCACCTGGCTCGACAGTGATTGCCTTTGAATAGCCATATTTCTTGACTATAGCCATTATTTCCCGTATCGGGCTGTTGCCTTGCCCCGGCCCAAGATGATCGTCATGATATCCATAATTGTCAGCCAAATGCACATTGCCGACCATTTTCTCTCTTGCAAGGCTCTCAACCTGGTCAAGCACCCATCTCCTGAAAGCATCATCATTTTGCTCCTTGGTTTTTCTTGGGTCTTCCTGCCAGTATTTTCGCCAAAGGTTTATGTGACCTGTGTCAAGCGTTGCTTTTATATGGCGTTCGGCAAGCTTCTCGGCCTCGTCCTTGCTCACCCCCATGTAATAAGGGTTAGGCTGCATAATGCCTTTCTCCAGCTTTGCCTTGTCAATCGCTTCAGGCGCCATGCTGGCTCCATACTCTATCTCAGGACTTGTGAGCATGTCAACCATCCTCTCCCTTGATTTCTTTATTATCCACTTTAATTCCTCGAGATGGCCTCCAAACCTTTCCGGGAAAATATGCTCTACAGCGACTGTGACAGGATTATCAGGGTCTCTTGTTTTCCTTAAAGCGTGTATGCCTGCTTCTGCATAAAGCCTGACTCCATGCTTTTCAAGCCTTTTTATTGGCGTTACAATGTGCTGCTTGGTTTCAAAAGTGTCTTCTGCCTGCTGCAACTGGCCTGATGCGGCTGTGCGGGCATATTCAAGCTGTCTTCTGTTATCGTCAATTGCTCTCCCTATGAGTTCCAAAGGATGCTTCATCTCTGGTGCAGCAAATCCCTGCGTCATTCCGTACAGCTCCCTGTCTTCTCTTAAAAGCTTCCACTGCTCCTCTTTCGGCACAGACTTGTCCAAGTGCTCATAAAATTTCTTGGCTTCCTCGAGCTTATTCAGGGCTTTTATCTGTTTTTCGGTATTCAACCCGTAATAAACTGACCAGCCTCTGGCAATGCCCTCATTTGCATCTAATGTTGCCCTGACATAAGCCTCTTCAGGATACATTTTCTCATAATACGTTGGCTTTCTGCCCTTTTCTTTCAAAAATTTCTGCTCAATGTATTTATTGTATTCGTCAGCCTCTTTCCTGAAATCCTCAAACGATTTCAATGTTATCTTAAATTCTTTCTTAGTTTCATTAAACTCAGGAACCCTTCCTCTCGCAGGATTATAAGGGTCCGTTATTTTCCTTTTTTCATAGTCTATGTAATCGCCTATCCGAATCAAAGTCCTGTTGCCATCCTGGTCAACACCCATATAATCCTCCTTAGCCCTTTTCCAATCAGGATGCGCAACCAGCCTATCCTTTTGCACAGTCTCAATCTTTGCAGAAGTCCTGTCGTCAAGCAGCTCGAATCTTGCATCGACTTCTTGAGTATGGGCTTGCTTAAACATCAGCCTTCCGCTGGGGTCGCGGGCAAGATTTATCCTTCCAGTTTCATCATCTAAGTACATGTCAGTCATTGGCCTTTCGAATTCTCCCGAATGTATGACAACAGAGCCGCCGCCCAAATCAGCCTGGAAATCAATCGCTCTTTTCAGCTCGAACATGTCTTGTGTCGCATTGTAAAGTGAAAAATTGCCCCTTTCATCTCGGCCCATCATACCCATCAGCTGGAATGAGGCATGCGTTGTGAACTTGACTTCATTTGCCATGGACAGCTCCCTTATTGCCTGCCTTTGGTCTTCGCCAAGCATCTCGGGCGTTTGAGCATTTCTGGAGCCCATCCTGTAGCCAGGGAACTGTATCTCTATATTGCCAGCGCCCATCCTTATTTTGGAATAAATGCCTGCAACATTCGCAGCGGAAATGCCCATCGGAACGCTCATTCCGATGTCCTTTATCCCCAGGTCTGCGCCGTAAGGGGGCTTTTCGCCATAAGCCTGAGGATCCATCGCGTTGAAATAATCCACAATTGGCGGCCTGTAGCCGTATGTCCCTCGAAATTCCATTAAGTCACCTTTTTTGTTATTCTTCCAGAATTAATTTGGGGAATGGTGATATAAATAGTTAATGGTTTTGAGGTTTTGAAGAATTCCTAATTCAACATTCTTAATAAATGTGTGCAAGCTGTTATAAGCGCTAAAAATCAAAGCGCACGATCATGTTTATTTATTTGATTTTCCCAACACATTTATTAAGAGTCCCTATCTTATACATTACATGGTGCAAAAATATTACCTTGACACTTCAATCTGGCTGGATTTCTTCGAAAACAGAAATGAACTAAATTTGCCCAAAAGTGACTGGGCGCATAAATTATTGAATAAGATCACAGAAAATAATGAAAAAATAATTTATTCTGAAATTGTAGTATTAGAGTTGGGTGTGGTTGGCTATCAACTCAATGAATTAGAAAGGCTATTCGAGAAAATAAAGCCAATTCTTATATTCGTAGAATCCACAGAAAAACAAGCAAGAAAAGCAATAGATTTGGCATCAAAAAGAGGTATTCCAAAAGGTGATGCTTTGCACGCTATTCTTGCTAGGGATAATAAAGCGACATTGGTAACACTGGATAATCACTTTAAGAAAGTTTTAGATATTACGAAATCAAAAAAACCGCAAGATATTATTTGATTTTGAATTTACTCTCAAGGATTTCAAAGGCTTTGCCACGTGCAGCATGTAATTGAACATCGCTTGTTTTTCTTTTTGAAGAGCCTTTCAGCTGAGCCAAATTTCTCAATACTTCCTCTTTTTCTAGTTCAGAAAGCTTTTCCCTGATTGCATCTCTGATGAACTCTGTTCTAGTGCTGTATCTGTGTTCTTCTAACTTCTGGTCTAATTCTTCCAACAATCTATCTTCCATCTTAATAGTTATTGCTTGCATGGTATTACTTAGTATATACAAAGTAGTATATAAAACTTTCGACTTTTAACGGAAAACTGCAATTAAATGCTTATTCTTAATGTATCGCTTCGCTCTTTTTATAGAAACGAGGACTTCAAAGTTACTTTGAATTTTTCCTTAAGAACGTTGCACTAAAAACCAATCCTAACGAGAAGCATAACACTAACCCAATGTCATATTCAATAGGAAGGTATAAGATTACATCCTATTACATAAAGCCTTGTTCACCAGTTCAGCATATCATGCTGCTTCTTGAAGTGGTGGTAGGTTGTCCACATTGTTTTCTTGACGGAGTCCTCTGCCTTCTGCCGCGCAATGCCCAATTTAAGCATGTCTGTTTGAGTAGGTTTTTTCTTTGTATTCTTCAATTCCTTTTTCATCCTGAATGATGTGAACAGCTCGGCAAATCCCTGGAAAACTGAAAGGAATGGGCCTGAGCCCTTGACGGGTTTTTTTGGTTTCATTTTTTCGTCAAATTCTTCGCCAGCCTCTTTCAGGTATTTCATCAGCTCGTCTCCCAAGGCTTCCAAGGCAGATCTTACAGAGCCGTCAATCACGCCCAGAAGCTGAAAGTCCTCCTGTTCCCTCATTTTCTTGTAATTTTCTATCTCCTTTTCTGTCCATGCATATGCCCTGAAATCAATTTCGACTCTGCCCAGGTGCAATGGGCCGCGCTGGTACTCCTGCGAATAATTCATTTCTGGCCTTGTCCTGAAGAGGTAATGCATCAGGATGCATTGGTTTACAGGCCCATGGGGCTTTACAGCCAATATCTCAATCTCTATCATTGAGCTTTCAAACGCAGCTATCAAATCAGGGGTGTCTGTTTTTGATTGGTCGAGCTGCAGCCTTTGTATGTTTTTCAGATATGGCTTAACCCAGGTCATGTACATCCTTATTATTTCAAAATGCTGCCGCAGGTATTTCAAGGTGAATTTCCTCCTGTTTTTCAGCTCTTCATATGTGTGCTCTTTCCACGCTAAGAATGTCCTTAATTTTCTCATCAAAACTTCCCTAACTTTTCTGTTGAATTGGCCTCTCTCCTTCTCAACTACAACATCAACATCCTCCTGCTTTTTTGGGTGCGTGCTAAAAAACAAGTCTGGCAGAGTGGTGAACTGCACTTCCCTTGCCATCCCATAGACTGAAGCCGGGTTTTTAGCACCCTGCTCCACTAGATCAACCCATATTCCCTTCAAAGTTATTTCAGCGCTCTCGGCGCTTGGGCTGTTTGTGAATGAATCTGCATAATAGCTCAGCCTCTCATCAAGAACCCTCATCTCCCTCACCAGCTGGAACAGCTCCCTTACCATCTTGCCAATTGTTGCAAGAAACTGGCTCACCTTATCCTGCTGCAGCCCTATTCTTTGCTGCGAAGCGCCAAAAAAAGCCGAGTTTTCAGCAGCTGCAAAAACATCTGTGATTTTGTCAATTCGCGGAAACCCGCCAAAATACCTCAAGTAATGCAAAGTCCAAAAATACGGCTCCTCAATAGAAATATTATAGCCTTCATAATGCAGCCTGTATCTTCTTGCAGGGTTTGGATAGCCGCTTATCGATTTAGAGCCCCTGAACTCCTCACTTTCCTCATTATCCGCTTTATTCTCCCCTATCACAAACCCAAATTTTATTAAATCAGCGTCACTAACCATTTTTCCTCTTTTTTGAACAAAGTGTATTGATTGCTTTAAAAATCATTGTTTTATAATCAGTATATCCTCAGGTCATCGTCTTCTTCCTTTATTTTTGGCTTTTTTTCGCTCAACTTCAGCTCTATGACATCTTGGGAAGAAAGCATTTCCTCAACTTCAGCTTTTGTCTTGCCCATCAGCTCTGCCAAGTCTTCAATTTTCAGTTTGGTTCACCTTTTTTCTTTTTCACTTCAAGTATAAAGCCGTCCTTGTGCTTCTTGAATTCCATCTCCATGCCTTTTTTCAGGCCTTCATACGCTGCAAGGAGCTTTGGAATTGTGATGACCAGCTGTCCGGAAGGAAGTTTTTGGATTTTGACCATTTTATCGTCCAAAGAATAGTATTTATAATAGTATTTAAAATATTATTATATACATTTTAAGAAATATTGAAATTACTAGTTTAAAAAGATTGCGGTTTTTTGAGTATTCCAGCAAATAAGGTATAAAGAAAGACTGGTTGAATGAATGGATATTTGTGCCAAATGTTTAAGAATTTCTAATTCTTTTTATCTCCTCTACCATATCGCTGGCTAAATAAGTGAATCCTTTTTTCTTTTTTAACAGAATATCCCCAATTACTCCATTGAAATAAGCGGCGTTTACAGCGCTCTGCAGCAAGTCTTTGCTCTGAGCAAGAAACCCGGCGCACAAGCCCGCAAGAACATCTCCTGTTCCTCCTTTTGTCATGCCTGCATTCCCTGTCTTGTTATAATAAATTGCATTGTTTGAAATGACAGCATCAATTTTTCCCTTCAATAATATGATATTATTTTTATCCAAGAATTTCTGATTGATTTTTTTAATCAATCTTGATTTTTTTTCAATGTTTTTTTCGAGTGACATGCGAGAGCTCGCCTCTCGCTCGCTCATCTCCCTAATTTTTTTTATAGTGGATTTGCTTATTTTTGAATTCGTAAGAAAGATTTCCAATTCTCTTGAATGAGGAGTCAATATTGAGTTTTCTGCATCATCCATTGATATTGACTTAACCGCATCAGCGTCTATTACTTTTAGTTTTTTTACGCTCCTTACCACTTTTATGCAAAATTTTCTTGTTTCCTCTTTAAGACCAATCCCGTTACCGATAAGCAGAACATCAAAT
Source organism: uncultured Methanosarcinales archaeon (assembly GCA_964564925.1). Lineage (GTDB taxonomy): Archaea > Nanobdellota > Nanobdellia > Woesearchaeales > GW2011-AR4. The sequence goes on along the minus strand of CAZMBY010000016.1, from coordinate 11,815 downwards.
TTTTCCATTTCTTTTTTTACCAAATCAAAATGGTTTAATCTGAAATAGCCTCCTTTTAATTTCATAGTCACCAAATCAGGGGAATAAGTGTTTATTGCCCATGCAACCTTTTCAGGGGCAGCAATTTTGACTAGGTCTGCTCCGCTTCTCAAGGCAGCAAGGCCAGCCAATATTATTGCTCCGGAATATTCCATTGAGCCTCCGACTGCAAGAATCAGCCCATTGTCTCCCTTATGGCTGCCTGGCTTTCTTTCAGGCAATCGAATATTTTTTTTGGAGATATATGTCATTTTACAAACATAATCAAAAGGTGCAAAGCTATGGCTATGGAAAAGATAATTATGATTAATTTAGCCCCCCTGATTTTCCATCTTTCATCATTAAAACGCCTTAACGCAATTCTACCAAAAAAGATGGAGAGAAAAATTCCACATATTGCGCCAACAAAAAAAGCCAGAATACCTAGCAATAGCCACATGGCTTCAAGCGGCCTTGTAAGAGTTTCCACCAATTTAAAAAAAGCCAAGCTTGATATAAATCCAATAACAAATCCTGAGTACAGCCCAAGAATAATGCTGATTATAAGGATAAGTGTTTTGACTGCTTTACTGTCACTAAAAGCATCGAACTGCATTTTAATAAAAAGATTTTTTAAATTTTTTATTTATAAAGCGGCTGCATGCGTGCCTTAAAGGAATACTTATTTCTGCAGGCCAATATCAGCAACTACAGTTTTATCCTTATGGTTCTCAAGCCCTTTTTTCAAATCATGAAATGTTACTATCAGGTCAGCATTCACCATCTTGTCGATTATCTCTCCGGTATCCGGGTCCAAACCTGTAGGGATGTCAACTGCAACCTTGAATGCTTTTGATTTGTTTATGTCATCAATGATTGCCGATATCTCTCTGTTAAGCCTGCCTTTTATGCCTATGCCGAGTATAGCATCGATTATGATGTCGTATTGGCTGAAATCAACATCGTCATCAAGAAGAAACTGTATTTTTTCGTTGTGCTCTATTTTCTTAAAGTTTGCCAAAGCGTCTTTCTTCAGCATTTTCTCATTGCCAATGAAGAGCACATCAGTTTCAGCTTCATCGCAAAGGTGCCTTGCAGCCACAAACCCGTCTCCGCCATTATTGCCATGATAGCAGACAACGAGGATTTTCTTTTCCTTCAGGTCAAATCTCTGCATTATGGCTTTAGAGACTGCCTTGCCTGCATTCTCCATCAAAACAAGCCTTGGTATGCTGCTGTTTATTTCTAATTCTTTCATATCTTGTGAGGAAATCATCATTAAGGTTGGGTAAATTGCGCTATTTTTTCTTTAGCATCAAAGTTATCATCGAATCCTTGGATTAAAGCGCCCATTTCATCTCTATTGCAATAGTCTGATTTTACCAAAAAATCCGTGAAATCAATTTTCTCGGCATTGTTTATTCTCTTCAGCAAAAATTCATAGGGGTAGTTCATAGCAGGTTTAATAATCTTTTTCCTGATCATGTCAACAATTGCCTGGTTGGCCCATTCAATTACAATGTCATTCTGCACTGCATTTATGAAAGAGCCGTCAGGAAATGCTTCATTTAAGAATCTTATCATTTTATTGAAGTCTTCAGGTATTTGCGGAAGTATATGTTCCATTGCTCCGCATTCCCCAAACATCCCCTCTTTCTGCCGCATCCCGCTCATTTGAATGAAAGGCCCCCTGTTGAAGGGGAACAGCCTGCATACATAAGCCCTTTTTGTGTGGTAGATGGAGCATTTATTGTCCTTCAAAAAAGGGCATGCATCCGAGCCACTGTCCATAAAATAAGTCAAAATAATTGCTTTATTTGACTGTATGTCCATAATCGCCCTTAACGGCTTAACTCTTGCATATACATTAGCTTCATGCTGCCATTGCATGAATCTTTTTGCTTCCCAGTCCCACAGCGGAAATGTCATTCGCTCGGCAGGAACCAGCTGGACAACAGGCAATTTGCCATAAGCATGCTCCTTCAGGAAATCCCTGTCTTCACTTGGCACTATCCCTCTTATGTGGCTGCAGCAGCTTCCGCATGCATTGCATCTGAATTTTGGCGTATCCGGCTCTATTTTTATTAGCATTTGTACTCCTAATTTTTTGATAATTTATTCTTGATTGTTTTAGCGTGTTCGTTAATGTTGAAGTATCATTTGGATGTTCCTTTATTATTCATTGGGCAGCAACCTAATCATCAAAAAAGATTATTTCCAAAAATTACAACAAAGATATTTATTTCCTGACCCTGAACCCGCCGCCCGGCAGCGCCCTTATTATCTCGTCGATAGAGCCTCCAATCTTGTGCTGTATGTACTTTGCAACTGCGCTTGCCTTTTCATTGCCTTGCTCCAAGACTACAAAGTTTGGGCAATTCGCCTTGACAGCATCAAGAGGGCCTGACATTATCTGCTGGCTGTTGGTCATGCCCACAGCCAGGTTCACATTGTTGCCAATATAGTTAGTCTTGCCGTAAATCATAAAGGCTCCTTTGCCCATGTACTCTCCAGATTTCGTTTTCTTGCTGACTTGCTCAGGATTGACATAGAAAACACTCGTAGTTTGCAGGCCAAGCTTCCATGCCCTTGAGAATGTGCATGTCGCATCGGCTGTTTCTTCCTTTGTCTTATCACCAATAGGCTTATTTTCGCTTTTTATTACAAAAAATGGCGATCCTGTCAAATCCGTGTGAAAAGCCAGATCATTGGCATCCAAATGCTTTTTTACAACAATCTCATTCGAGGTGGCGTCCCTCCCCCCAATTACCAGGAACCCCTCAGAGCTGATGAACCACCGGAATTTTTCATACCATTCATGCTTCCTTTCTTTGGATTTTTCCTCTTGTGACTTTTCCATAACAAGCTTTTCTTTTTTTGACTCCAATTCATGCAGCTTCTTCATGCTGATATTGAGCGCTTTTCCAGCGCCTACTATTTTTTTCTTTATTTTTTTTGCCTTTTCAAAGTAAACCGCAGCGTTCTCATCAATGTTTTTTGTTAAAGATAATGCCAGTCTTGTCATTTTTTGGATTATTGTCTAAAACTTTCATAGTTTTTATATTTATTGGAGCAACATTTAAATAATTTGGACATTAGTTGCTGACATATGAAGTTATTTAAAAAATCGCAAATTATCGGAGAAGTTGTCAAGTATTTCCTTGTTCTTGTTGTAAGTTTCACGATAATACTTTTTGGATACATTGCAATCAAGAAAGTGCAGGAAAATGGCTGTGCGGCTGATATCGCAAATTTTGAGATAGAGCTTAGGAATTTGCACAAGAGCGTGCGTTTTGGGGCAAAGGAGTTAAGGTCCTATTACACCCCCTGCGATATTAATAGGTTGTATTTCTTTGATTTAAAGAAAGATATAAAGCCTGAGGGATATGAAGGCATGCCAATAATCGAGGACAGCCTGAAAAGCGGCACGGGCAAGAATGTTTTTTTGGTAAAGGGCAAGGAAGTCATTGGCTCATTTTACGCCGGCAACCTGGAAATACCCGATCCTTACAGCATTTGCTTGTTTACGCGAACCCAAAAAATATCATTTTTTGTTGAAGGCACGGGCATTGGCGCAGAAATCAGCGCTGCAGATATCCAGTCTAAGTGTTAGAGCTGGCAATATTTTACAGGCAAATTAAAAATGTTTATAAAGAAAAATACCGATAGAGGAAAAATGCCGGAAGAATTGACAGAAGAGCAGATAAAATCGTTGCAGGAGAAAATAAAGCAGATGTCCCCTGAAGAGCTGCGGGAATTCCAAAAAAAGCAGTGCATCTTCTGCCAGATTGTTCTCGGCAAGGTGCAGTCAAGGAAGGTTTATGAGGACGAAAAGGTCATGGCAATACTTGACATTAATCCCGGAAATCCCGGCCACGTCCTTCTCTTGACAAAAGAGCACTATTCTATAATGCCCCAAATTCCTGAGAGTGAAATTCCACATATATTCACGGTTGCAAAGTCGCTTTCAAACTCAATGCTAAGGGCTGTTGACGCTCAAGGCACAAATATCATTGTTGCCAACGGAATTTCGGCTGGGCAAAGAGCCCAGCATTTCATGGTCCATGTGATCCCAAGAAAGGATAACGATGAAATTGGGTTTGTCCTCCCGCAAAAGGCAATGGATGAGAAGGAGATTGAAGCTATTGGAAACAAGTTGGCTGCGTCTTTAAGCGGGACTCCTGCAAAAGAGGAAAAATCAATTCCGCAGCTTAAGGCCAAGGAAAAAACAAAAGTTCAGCCCGGCAAAGATTCAACAGAGATTAGCCTTGATGACATCTCAAAGCTATTGGGTGTTAAATGATGGCAGGCGCAAAAAGGGATGCCTGCATTGTATGCCAGATCATTGGAAATGTGATCCCCTCAAAAAAAATCTATGAGGACGAGTTTGTCATGGCTGTGCTTGATGTCAATGGCGCAAACCCGGGCCACTGTTTCGTGATGCCCAAAAACCATTATCCTATACTTGAGCAAGTCCCTGATTCAGAGCTTGGCAGGATTTTTCAGATTTCAAACAGGATAGCAACTTCCATATTTGAGTCGCTTGGAGTGCAAGGGACAAACATATTTGTTGCAAACGGCATTCCTGCAGGCCAGACTGTCGCGCATTTCACTGTTAATGTAATCCCAAGAAAAGAAAATGACGGCATAAATCTCCAGTGGCAGCCCAAGCAGCTCAGCGAGGAAGAGATGTCAACTGTGGAGCTAAAGCTCAAAGAGCAGACAAAGAATATGGCCCATTTTGAGAAAGAAGAGAAAAGGCCGCGAATCCAGGCTCCAAAGCCCGCTATTCTCTCAGAGGAAGAAGAGGAATATTTTTCCAAGCAGGTTAGAAGGCTGCCATAACAGAAATACCGGGATGTCAAAAACCACCAATCATAGGTTGGTGGAGTATAGGGAAGTTTAATGTTCAGCCGCATTATGGGTGGTTTTTGAGCATGATCGAAAATTTTGCACAATTTCAAAGCACATTAGCTTCCAGCCAGTAGTTATAAACTAGTGGAAAATTTTTCGACATTTTAAGAATGGCCATTCATAAGCTTAAAAACCACAGCAGATTTCCATAAATGAGCGTCGCCAGAAAAGCCAGAAAAAAGCTCGGAACAAATGGTATGCCTTCCTTGATTAAAATTTTCCTGACTTTCTTCCGCCTGTAGAATCCGATCAGCCTCCTGATTTTGCTTTTGCTGATCCCCAGGTCTTTAGGTCCCGTCACATATTTTCCATTAACATAGATATTTTTTACTATCCAGTCCCCTTCTGTCAGCCTTGATGGCTCAACCAGCTTGTGCATGCATGATTTCTCGATTGCCTTGACAAAAATCCACAAATAAAAAGTTGTCAAAATAAGGAATGTCAGTGATAGCATAAAAACCCTAAAATAAAAATTTTTGACCAAAAATAATAAAAAAATCAAAATAACCAAATAAGCGACAAATAGTCTCTTTATAAGGATTATTGGCTTGTTACCGAGTATTTTCTTGAATTCTCTCGAAAATTTTGCCTTGTTCCTAAAAGCAAGAGCAAAGCTCCACGCCATGCCATAGACTGCTCCGATGAATAATGAGTTCACAAGAAATGCCAGCAAGAACTGATTTAAGTTGAGGTTTGCTTCAATGCCTATCATAGACCCCAGGCCCATAAGCATCTTGCTGTCTCCGCCCCCCCATTGCCCTAGGTAAAACATCATATAAGCGATTACGAAGAAAATAACCAAGCCTATAATGCTGCTGATAATGTAGGAGGGGGTTGAGTAGATTACCGAAAACAATAGGTTTAGGCCAACTCCGGAAATTATAAGTCCATAATTCACCCAATCAGGAACTTCTCTTGTTTTCAAGTCTGTCAGAGAACCTGCAAGAAGCGCTATGAAGGAGAGAGAATACGCTACGAAAAAAGGCGCAAGATTTGGCATAGGCCAGCTGTATACCATTCCAATGCTAAAAAATAAAAATGTTTATAAATTTATTTCATTTATGGCACATTTGGCTAAGATAAACGCTTAAATTCCAATGCCTAAACATATCGCTGTCAGCCTGGATTATATTTCTGATTGGATTAGAAGGGATGATGCCGGCATTAATGAGCCATTTAAAAAATATTTTGATAATGTGATTAGGCTGATAGACACGCAAGTTAAATCAGATATCCCAATTTTTACAATATATTTGTTGCCTGAAAATGCGGAAAATGCCGACAATTTCGTGGCATTCTGTGACTATATGGCGGATTTCTTTAGCAATTTATCCCATCATTCGCTTATCGTCAGTAAAAAAATCAAAATTTCTGTGTTTGGAAGATGGTATAAGCTGCCTGGAAAGACGGTCGAGTCATTGAAAAAAATAGTAGAGGGGACAAAAGAATATGATAGTTTCTTCACCAGCTTTTGCATCAATTACGACGGCCAGGAAGAGATAGTTGACGCATGCAAAGTTGTAGCAAAGCAAGTGGAGCTTGGAAAGATTGATACAGAGATGATAACGAAGGAATCAATTAAGGAGAATGTCTACTCATCATACTTTATGCCGCCAGATGTCATGCTAATTTATGGGGACAGAAAATTGAAGGGGTTTCTGCTGTGGGACTCGGCTTATTCCACGATAGTGTTTGCAGGCAAGTCATTCATGGAATTTGACGAAGCGGATATCCAAAACTTATAACCGCAATCTATATAAATAGCGTTTTATTCCCTTATCCTTGCCTATGATTGATGAGGTTAGCTGTGCTAACTGAGGGAGGTAAGCAATTTCTATTGTTTATCCTCAAGCAAGGTATGGAGGAAGATTAAAATGGTTTATGAAGTGCCTAAAGAGTTGGTTGATAAGGTCTATGAGGCGATAGAGGTAGCCAGGGCCACAGGCAAGATAAAGAAAGGTACAAATGAAGCGACAAAAGTCATAGAAAAAGGGATTGCCAAGTTTGTTGCAATAGCAAAGGATATCAATCCACCTGAAATAACTATGCATATTCCGCTGCTTGCAGAAGAAAAAGGGGTTCCATGCGTGCAGGTGCCCAGCAAAGAAGAGCTTGGAGCGGCTGCAGGTGTGGATGTTCCGACTGGAAGCGTCGCAATAACGCAGGAAGGGGAAGCAAAGCAGCTCATAAAGGAAATAACAGACAAGATGAAGTGAAATGGCCAAGGAAGACCCAGCAAAGCATTTGAAAGAGGAAGTTCGCGGCCAAATCAAGAAGAGAGGCCCAAAACAGGAGCAGGAAGAGCAGGTTAAAGGCTCTGTCCAGTTTTCCTCAGCGACACCAGCAAAAGTGGAGGAAGTCATTGGAAGAACAGGAGCGAGGGGGGAAGCAATTCAAGTCAGGTGCAGGGTCATGGATGGAAGGGACAAAAACAAGATTTTACGAAGAAATGTAAAAGGCCCAATTCAATTGGGAGACATATTAATGCTCCGGGAGACTGAATTTGAGGCTGGCCAACTGACCAAGGCCGGAAGAGGATCTGGATAAGCTTAGTACAATGGTAAGACAACAACAGCCTTTGACTATTGAAGGAAAACTGATTACTATAGATGTTAATCCATTTACACAGGCATTCAGAGAGGTAAATAAAAAGCAAGAAGGGTACAATCCAAGATTGATGGGTATGCGGTCTGCTCAGTTGGATTTGATTTTAACCGCTGTTCCATCAATTGATCCAAAAACTAGAGACTTAATTGAAAGTCTTAAATCAAAACGGGATAAGGTGTTATCAGGATATACTCCAGAAGATAGGCTTCTTTATGAATCAGGATATTTTGATGCCTTTAGACAAGTTGTTAGGCAGGTCTTTCAATAAAATGGCAAAATGCACTTTTTGCGGCGACAACATAGAAAAGGGGACTGGAACTATTTATGTTCAGAAAGACGCGAAGGTTCTATATTTCTGCTCATCAAAGTGTGAAAAAAATCATGTTAAGCTCGGAAGGAAGGCTCTTGAAACCAGGTGGAGCAAAAGATTCAAGCGTGAAAAGCAAGAGGGTACGGAATGATCGAAAGAAGCCTGGCAATCATTAAGCCTGATGGAGTAGAAAGGGGGCTTGTGGGGGAGATAATCAGGAGATTTGAAAATGCCGGATTAAAGATTGTAGGCATAAAGATGGTGTGGATTGACAGGAAATTTGCAGAAACGCACTACAAGGCGCACAAGTCAAAGCCATTTTTCAAAGAGCTGGTTGATTTCATTGTAGAAGGTCCTGTTGTGGCTATGGCTATAGAGGGGGTTCATGCTGTCGACAACTTGAGAAGGCTTGTCGGTTCAACTTCCCCCCATGAGGCAATGCCGGGCACAATAAGGGGCGATTTTGCCCATATCAGCATGGCTTATGCCTCTAAAAAAGGGCTTGGCGGAAAGAATGTAATTCATGCATCTGGAAGCAAGAAGGAGGCTGACGAGGAAATCAATCTTTGGTTCACAAAAGAAGAGCTGCATTCTTACAAAACAGTGGATGAGAAGCACGTGTTTTAGTTCTATTATTATTTAACGCTTGTTATGCAAGGAAAGGTATAAAAATCTTACAATTTGGAACTAGTGAATTGAAACTAATATCTATTTAACAAAGATTTATATATAATCCAATTTAATATTAAATCATGAAAATTAATTATAACTTTTTGATAGTTTTTCTTTTTGTCACTATCGTTGGTATTAGTGGATGCGTACAAACAAATGGAATTAAAGCAAAACTTTGTGGTAATGAAATATGCGAAACTAGTGAAAGTGTTGACACTTGTCCGCAAGATTGTACTGTTTCCACTAATGTACCTTTCAATAAATGTCCAACTGATTGCGAAACAGATAGAGATTGTGTTATTGATAGTTGTATGGGGTGTTTTAATAAAAAGGGCTTACAAAACCCAAATTGTTTCAGGGAATGCCCTTATCCAGCAAATGTTGTTTGTAAATGTGTTGATGGGCAATGTCAGACTTTGAAATCCTAAACTTCTCCGTCTTCAATCTAAACATTTAAAAATACCCACAAAATCCTTTTGTGTAATTCTAAAGAAAATTTAACGAGGTAAAAAATAATGACAGAAAAGGTGGTTGACAAGGTTGCGTCTTTAAAATATTGCCATTTGTGCACTTAAAAACAATAAGAAATAAATATTACTTGTTCTTCCCAACTATTATGGAACTAAATTTGTATCGACTTTGTGATGAAGAACATAATAAAGGAAGTATTAAAGCAATTTTAAATCAAGACTTAAAGAATATCGTTAAGAAATCTGTATTAAAATTGAAGAAACGAAATGTCAAACTTAAGGATTTGTCAGACCAGGTGGGTATCGATTATACAACCTTATGGAAATACTTAAACAGAAGGAAATTAATTTCTCTTTCTATTTTGAAAAAATTAGAGGAAATGTCAAATGTCGGTTTCCAAAGCCACATTATTGGATTGAATTTCAGTCAGGGAAGATTTGATGTAAAGTGTCCAAATCAGATTACCGAAGACATGGCTAGGATAGTGGGAGCCATCATTGCTGACGGTCATTTAAGATTGCGTAAAGCCGAAAGAGGTTTACATTATGAACTTATAGTAAGAGATGAATTTAAATCAAATTTAGATGCGTTGTCAAGATGGTTTCAAAGCACTTTTAATGTAAAAATTCTTCCAAAAGGGCAAGAAAATCATTATTTTATATATCTTAGCAACAAAATAATTTTCAAATTTTATAATAACATTTTTGGCATACCTTCGGGCAAGAAATCAGATATTGTCTCTGTTCCAAAGATTATTGCATGCAATGACCTGAAAATCAAAAAAGCTTTTCTACAAGGCATATTCATGTTTGATGGCGGTGTTGATTATGGAACTGGGTATGTTAGCTTGATTTCAAAAAGCAGAAGATTGGTGGAAGGAATAGATAAAATTTTATATGAGATTGGTTTAACTCCTGATTACATTAGATTAAGCCCTGATACATTTGGCCGATATAGAATTTTGTTTCGAAAAAAAGGAAAATTAGTAAAATGCCTGGAATTATTTGAAAAAAACACGCATAAATGGAATAGGCTAAATGAACACCTGTATGGTCTGGAAAGCATGCCTAAAGATTTAAATATGGCCATAAAATTCTTTGATTTAAATTACCCTAGAAAAAGGAAAAATTCAATATCTTTTCAAGACGTGCTAATAATAATTAATAATCTTGGAAAAATTGATGTGAAAATATTGTCCAAAGAGCTGAAAAGGAACAAAACTGTAGTTTATTACCTTTTGAGAAAATTGGAGAATTGGGATATTTTACATTCAGAAAGAATATATTTAAAAAAGATTTGGAAAATCAATCCTAAATTATTAAGTACGGAGGTAAAAGTATATGGCTGAAAAAATGGTTGATAAAGTTATGCGCCTTACACACAAACCCAACCATATAAGAAATATCGCTATATGTGCTCATATCGATTGAATTTAAGATTTCTTAAGTTCCGAATACATGGGAAGACTACATTTAGCGACAATCTTCTTGCAGGCGCTGGAATGATGTCCAAGGAAGACGCAGGAAAGGCATTGAAGCTTGATTTCCATGCAGACGAGCAGGAAAGAGGCATCACAATCGACACTGCCGCTGTTTCAATGGTGCATATTTATGAAAATGATGAATATTTAATAAATTTGCTGGACACTCCAGGACATGTTGACTTTGGCGGAGAGGTCACAAGGGCAATGCGCGCTGCAGACGGCGCAATAGTCTTGGTTGACTGTGTTGAAGGGATAATGCCGCAGACAGAAACTGTGCTCAGGCAAGCTTTGAGAGAGCTGGTAAAGCCCGTGCTGTTCATCAACAAAGTTGACCGGTTGATTAAGGAGCTTCAGCTTACTCCTGAAAAAATGCAGGAAAGGTTTGTGAAGATAATTACCAATGTGAACAGGCTTATAATGGAGATTGCGCCAAAAGGCTGGGGCGAAAAATGGCAGGTAAACGTGCAGGATGGCTCTGTTTGTTTTGGAAGCGCATTTCACAAATGGGCATTGTCAATCGCCTATATGCAGAAGAACAAAATAACCTTTAAGGATGTGATTGAAGCGTATACACAGGAAGGAAAATATACGAGCTTGGCAGATAAAGCCCCTTTGCATGAAGTTGTACTCGATATGGTTGTGAGGCACTTGCCCAACCCGGTGGTTGCGCAGCCCTATCGAATTCCCCGAATTTGGAGAGGGGAGATAGAAAGCCAGGAAGGGCAAAGCCTGACCAAATGCGATCCAGGCGGTCCTGTGTTTTTTGTCATTACAAAGATTGTCATAGACCCGCAGGCTGGTGAAATTTCAGCAGGCCGTTTGTTTTCAGGCACTATGAGAAAAGGCTCCGAAGTTTATCTTAACAGGATGAAACAAGGATCACGCGTGCAGCAAGTCTTCATCTACAATGGCGCAAAAAGGGAGATTGTAGACAATATTCCTGCAGGCAATGTGATTGGAGTTGCTGGCATAAAGTCCTATGTCGGTGAAACAGTGACAGAGCAACAAACAGAGCCTTTTGAGCAGATAACCCATATTTTTGAGCCGGTTGTCACAAAAGCAATCGAAGCCAAAAAGCCGAGTGACTTGCCTAAACTGATTGAAGTTCTGAGAATGGTCGGAAAAGAAGACCCTACTGTAAAGATTGAGATTAATGAAGAGACTGGCGAGCACTTGCTGCATGGAATGGGGGAGCTTCACCTTGAAGTTATCGAGAACAGGATAAGAACGGAAAAATTTGTGGAAGTGCAGACTTCGGCGCCGATAGTTGTATTTAGGGAATGCATAACAAAAAAATCTCCTGAAGTGATGGGAAAAACTCCAAACAAGCACAATCATCT
>CAZMBY010000015.1:0-23143 GCA_964564925.1 uncultured Methanosarcinales archaeon | reverse complement strand
TTGAACCCAGGTCTTCGGATCGAAAATCCGAAATGATTGGTTATCCCCAAAGAATAACCCCATATTGAGATTTCCGTTGGTCCGGACTACACTACGGGAGCACGTTATTTAGGTTAAATACTTTATTTTTAAATTTACTGATTTTCAAGAACTATTCTTAAAAAATGGGCCCGAAGGGACTTTCAAGCAACCTTCTTTGACAATCATTCCGTGGAATTGCAGATTCCACATTGCATGCTTTTCCACAGGCTTTTTGCAAAAGGCTGTTTCGAACCCTCGACCTACGGCTCACTTAGGTATTGTTTAGAGCAGAGCCATATAAGACCGTCGCTCTAATTGCACGAGCTGAGCTAGCGCTCAAGTGCTCTCCAGGCTGAGCTATGGGCCCACAGCACACAAAGATTTAATGTTGATTTAAATGTTTTTCTACCAAAATTCTCTATCCAAACTTTCCCTCTTTAGAAAGGCCTTCAACAGCCAGCCTTAATTTCTCAATGTGCCTGCTCAAGTCATGCCTGAGCTCTTTCATTTCCTGTACGCAGAGCGGATGATTGTCTTTTTCCGCGTCATGGATTGCATGCTTCTCGATGAAGGCAGAAATCTTTGCAATCTTATAGAGAAGCTTTGTCTTGTTGTAGTTGCAGCTGCATAGCATGCATATCATCTCTTTATGATACCCCACTTTGACCTGTTTTATATAAATGTTTTGATGCATATACTCATCAGCCAACAAAAATTTTTGTTTTCAATTTACCGCTACTGGCTGCATTTTCCAAAATATATATATATAAGTAGAATGCTAAATAGAAGCCAAAGAGCATGATTAAATCAAAGAGAAGCCTCATTGTGTTTTTTTTGTCCCTTGCGGTTGTTTTGATAGTGGTAAGCAGCTGCGAAAAGCCGGAATGCAGCACTGCTGGCGACTGCATCTCAAGGTCATGCGCCTTGTCCAAATGCGAAAGCGGCAAGTGCGTTAATACTCCTCTTAAGAATTGCTGCGGCAACAAAATCAAAGAGGAGAGTGAGAACGGAAAAGTTGGAAGTGAATGCACATGCCCTGAGGATTATGGGTATTGCGAAGGCAAAGCCAGAGTAAAAATTGGAGCAAGGCAGGAAAATGCAACGTACCTTAGGCATTTCTGCAATGCCAACAACAAATGCGTTTTAGGAGTTGAAAAGAAGGATGTTGTTCCGCAAAACTATCTGGATTTGCTTAACCCAGGATTTTTTAAGGCAAGCTCAATCATAAAATATAACAAGCCTTTTGATGTTGGCAAGGATGGCTTTGAGCTTTCTCTCACCCTGGATGATATCGATAAGGATATCATATTGCCGGTAACAATCACAAGGGTTAAATTATTCTACCTAACGCTTTCATTGAGAAATGAGCTGCTAATTGCCGAGAAATCAACTGAAAGCGGGCTTAATGGAATTGGCAACAGCGCCATAATCAATGTGCCGCTTAATCTGAATTACAAGCCTCAGGAAATAGAGGAGACAGGATCGATAAAGTACAGTATCGATTACAACCTTACAAGAAAAGTGGCAAGCGGCAAGAGCCAAAACGGCACAACCAACTATGCATATGAAACAGAAAGGGGCACATTGTCCTCACAGACAAAACCTGTTTTCTTTGTAAAAACATAATAGGATGCTTAACAAACGAGCTATAGAGCTGTCAATGAATTTCCTGGTTGTTTTAATCATATCTATAGTCATATTTGGCTTTGGCGTGAGATTCATATCGACATTGTTTTCACAGGCAAAAGAGCTTGAGGACTACACCTTTGCCGACCTTGAGGAGAAGATCGGCAACATCAATTGCGAAGGGTCAGAAAGGGTATGCATCGGAAATGACAGGAAGACAATACCCAGGAAGGAGGTTGGAGTGTTTGGAATGAAGATGTGGAATATTCTTGACAGCCAAAATTTTGATGTCACAATTTCAAGGCCGACTCCTTCAGGCGTATCCTCCTCAGGCCTGATACAAAGCGACAGTCTGAAGTGGAAGCCGCATCAAAGGAGCATTTTCATCCAAAAGAATGCCGCGGAGCAACTTGCGATTGGCATAGAGGTCCCGCCAAATGTTGTTCCAGGAACTTACATCTTCAATGTGGAGATAAAGACGCAGGATGCAAAAGCATACAGCTCAGTGCAGAAATTTTATGTGGTTGTGCCTTAGGCATTTGCATGCATTATTATTTCAGCAAAGCTTTCAGCATTTAATGAGGCGTTTCCAACCAGTCCACCGTCGATGTTCGGCATCGCAAGGAGTTCCTTTGCGTTTTCAGGCTTCATGCTGCCTCCATAAATGATTCTTACTCTTTTTGCAGTCTCTTCACCATACAGATTTGATATGGAACTCCTAATGAACTCATGCATATCTTCCGCATCTTGTGAGGATGCTGCTTTTTTATTCGGGTCGCCTTTGCTTATGGCCCAAATTGGCTCGTATGCAATGCTCATTTTTAAAAGTTGATTTTTGCCTATATTCTGTAAGCACGTCTCCAATTGTCCCTTAATGACCTCTTCTGCTTTTCCTCCATCTCTCTGCTTCAAATTCTCACCCACGCACAAAATGGGCTTAAGGGATTGGCTTAAGGCTGCAGCCACTTTTTTATTTATTGAACCATCATTTTCACTGAAAATCTCTCTCCTCTCGGAGTGCCCTAAAATGACATATTCGCAACCAACATCCTTGAGCATGGCTGCAGAAATTTCACCTGTGAATGCCCCATAAGGCTCAAAATGCGCATCCTGCGCCCCTAATTTTATGCTGGTTTTTTTTAGCTCCCTTGCTACAGCGTACAATGACGTAAACGGAGCGCAAATGACAATCTCGCTGTTGCTTTTCATCTTGCCTAACAATCTGCTGAAGTCTGCAATGAACTCAACTGACTCTTTGACAGTTTTGTTCATCTTCCAATTAGCTGCAATAAGTTTTTTCATTCTTTCCCCGGCAAGAACAATTCATTTGCGCCTGTTTTTATTCTTTTTGCTTTTTGATTTTAATGTCAAGGCAAATCCTGATGCAGTTGCCGCTACCGAAGCAAATATCACTCCTTTTGATATCTTAGCCCCTAAATCCTCAAATAGCTGCTCTGGATAGAGCCTTACAATCATCTCCTCTGCAGGGTCAAAAAGGTAAGTGCCTTTCTCAAACAAGAGTGTATGGAAAGACTCAAAAGTAGAGGCAAAATAAGAGCTTATAAGCAAGAATAAAATCACTGCCAAGGCTAAAGTCAAAGTTCCTCCAAATAGAAGAACCTTTCCTGTAAAGCTGATTATCTGGCTGTCGTCCTTTAATAAAGCGGAAGAGATTACCAATAACAAAACAAACGAGAAAATCAAAATGTTGAGAACTGTTTTGAAGGTACTTATGATCCTTCTCACATCCCACAAATGCTTGGTTTCCCTCTCATTAAAGCCTTTTGGCACTTCATCATTTTTGCCTTGCACAAAGTCCATTAAATCCTCATGCAGCAGCCATGCATTGCCCACATCTTCCTGCACGTTGTATTCCTTAAATTTTTCGGCATAAAATGAGTCGCTGAAGCCGTAAAAATTCACTGTTAGAAGAATTATCATAAAAGGCAAGCTGAAAATCAGGAAAAACTTGGAAAACCTTATAAATTTCATTTGGCAATAGGCTTATCCTGCCATTCCCACCATCAACTGTCCATTATTATCACTTTTTTCTCTTGTGATATGGCTCTGTTGATGGCATCATCTATTGTGCTGAATTCCGCTTTTACAGCTTTATTTTTAGAATTAAATTTTTTTTCGCTGAACAGCTGTTTTGCTGCCTTGACTACTATCTCTTCTTCCTTTTCATCGGGCTCTTTTTTTTGCTCAAATGCCTTGAGATCTTCGGCATCAGCTCTTTTTTCTTTTTCAAGGGTTTCCTCCTTTTTGTGATAGTCTGAAGAACTGTTTTTTTCCTGAGAGCCGTATTTTTGCTCGTGGTATAGCCTCATATCCTTATCAGCAGAGGAAGATGCAGAATATTTTGCAGAGCTGTAGCTCTTCGAATGAATGTTCCATTTATCTTCATCCCATATCTTTGCGTGATACATCTTATTCTAAGTTAAGAAGCAATTAGCCCGTTCCATGCGGATTTTTTGATTTTATAGCCTTTCTTGATAAGCATATCCGCTTCCCTGTTGTTTCTTTCCAAGACTTGCGCCTCAAACTCGAAATCAAAAGGCTCTTCCAAATCCAATAATGTTTTTAACTGCCTCATTTTTGCTGCCTCCAAGCGTTTTCCCTAGACATTTCATGCTGCATTCTAGTATTTAAAGCTTTCTATTTTAATCACTAGTGAGTAACTAATATTAGGCTTTTGCTAAAATAAGGTCTATTTTGCCCCGCAATACAGGCTCTGGGTAAGACCCGATTATCCTGTCAATTTCATTGCCGTCCTTGAATACAATCATGCACGGTATTCCCCTGACATCGTGCCTGGCTGCAATTTCCTGATTGTCGTCAACATTCAGCTTTGCAAACTTAATCTTGTTTGCATACTCGCTAGACAGCTTTTCCAGCACCGGGCCTATAATCCTGCAGGGGCCGCACCAAGGCGCCCAAAAGTCCACTAAAACTGCTATCTTGCTTTCCAAAACCTCTTTCTCAAATGTGTCTTTTGTAACATCGAGCATTTTGCAAAAACCTTATCTGTATATGAGGAATCTCTTCTTGTCTATGTCCAGGTCTGTAAACAGGTCGCATTCCTGCCTCAGCAATGAGGAACTGGATTTCCCGAAAGCTATGACTTCAATTCTGCAGCCAAGAGCGCGCCTTAAATGATGTATCAAGGGAACATAGTCGCCATCTCCGCTTACAATCACGATCGTGTCAAGCTTTGGCGCCAATTCGATCGTGTCCATCGCCAATCCAATGTCCCAGTCCCCTTTTTTTGCCCCTCCTGCAAATATCTGCAAGTCCTTTGACCTGACTTCAAAACCAATCTTTTCGAGTGCATCAAAAAAATTTTGCTCCTCCTTAACATCAGCCTTGATGACATATGCTATTGCCCTTATCAGGCGCCTGTTGCCAACAGCAGTCTTTAAAATCTGGGCAAAATTAACCTTTGCGTTATACAGGTGCTTTGCAGAATAGTACATATTCTGCACATCAACAAAAATACCAATTCTCTGCTCGCTAAAGTTTGCCATCATTCTATCTCAATGCTGGAATTCGCTCCTTGTAACCGCAGTTTTCACAGCGCAATGCATTTTCTTTAAAGACCAGGCTTAACTGCCTGCACTTTGGGCATTCATTGACAAGAGAAAACTTGCGAAGTTCCTTTTGAAAATCATGCTCATCGTGATTCATCACAGCTTTTTGTGTTGTTGCTTACATATATAAACCTTGTGAAAAGAGAAATTATGCAGTAATCTAAATCTTTCTGCTGCATAAATCCAAAGTTGAGTTCTCGCTATAGCAATTCTGCGAAGCAGACCAGAATTTGCTAGGATATGGGGAGTGCATTTTTTGGCTGGCTAACATCTATTTAGTTGGATCAGTTACTCTACCCATAAATAATATATTCCCTGTTTCTTTTTCTTGAATTATAAAGATGAAGGGATGATCTGCTATAAATATCTTCCGTGGAGGGCCAACTGAACTAATTCCCACGCCCACAGCAGTTGCTGCCGCAGCTTCAGTTCCTTCTTCATCAACTTTAACAAATGCCTGATGAATTACTGCATCAATAAAAAGACTCTTTGTTCCATCCATTCCAGAAAAATCAGCATTGCCAAAAGCAGTAGGCATTCCCATTTTACTGAGAGTTTCTTTCATAAAATATTTTGTATCAAATTCAAATTTAGGCAAATAAATAGTGTCTAATTTATCTTCTTTCATTTGGCTTTTCCACTCTCCGAGTTTTTCTGCTGTTAAAGAAGGTTCTATTGCGCCAAGATTTTCTGTAGGCAATAAAATTAGCATTGAAATCTCTTCGCCTTTGTATGGCAGTTCCAAAATCTGTAATTCTCCTGCATCAGCGTAATTAAATTTTGCCTTATCATTTTTCATATGCATCATCGGAGTTTTTACCACATTAGTTGGAGTAATTTTAAAATTTTGTTCATTTGTATCAGATTTGTCAAATTCCCATGTCCATGTCCCCTTGAAATAGATAGCGTTAGTTAAAACCATTCTGGTAGAGGCATCAAGAACTCCTTGCGGAATTAAATCTTTTATTTTATTATTTGTTTGTTCTTCTATAAAAGTATTAATTGTCTGTCGTGATTTTTCTGTTTCCCTAACAAAATTCAAATTTGCTGCTTTTCCACCATAATATTTTTCTACAGTTGAAAGATATTCTTCTAAAAAATTATAATCTTGCTGAGCCCACAGAGCATTTCCTGTGCTTAACTTGTAAGGTTTGTCTTTTTTATTGATTTCATTATAAATTGCAGCAAAATTTGGCCTTAATGTGCTGCTTTCTGGAAAATGAAAAACGGACTTCATTTCATCTGCTGTTTGTCCCCTTGCGCCTTCATAAGTCATTGCTAAAGCAGCAGAAATACTATAAGGAGAATAGAAAATGTTTCCATTTTCAGATTTGCCTAACTCAGAATATAAATCAAAAGCAAATTTGTTATTTGCATTCACTACTTCTTGAATTCCTTGCAGTGTTGAGCCAACTTCATCTGCTTTTGGAGGTTGGCTTGGTTGATATGGAAAAAGATACAATACCGCAGTAGCTGCTACTACAGCAACCATAAGAAGTGCTATTCCAATTGTTAGAACTCTTTTGTTCATATATTCTAGTTTAAGTAGAGTAATTATATAAATCTTGTTTTAACTTCAATTTGATTTGAAGTAAACGGTAGGAACCCCCGTAATAAATTGACACGACGATTGTGTCTAACTATCTTATAATCTCATACTCCTTGACAACTATCCATGTAAATATAAGCAGCAATACAGCACCTGCAATTATCCATGACAGGCCAATTGGCACAGTTGATGTGTACATGATATACAGACCATAAGCCATTATTCCAAATCCAAGCCACAGGAGCTTGTCTAGGACAAGCTTCATGATTTCAAATTCCTGCTGTTCTGACAGTCTTCTTTTCATCTTAGCCCCTAACAAAAATGAAAAAGTCTTTTTGTGCATATATCTCATTCAAGTCATCATCAACCACTTCAAAGTTGAGGTAGTATGAGCCTGATGCAGCTCTTGTCGGCACGCTTAGCCTCACGCTTCGAACTTCCAGAGCGGCAGCATCCAATTTGTAGCTTTGCTGGGAGTATTCCTGAAGCTGGAACCAATCATTGAGGAAATCTGAGGCTAATGGCTGGTTTTCCGGCCCGGAAATTGCGGTGAACCTCATCTTGTAGTACAAAGGAGTGTCTTTCTTGTTCTTTATCCCGATTGCCAGGATCTCTGACTTGCCCTTGTCTATATTGATTTGCGTTCTTGGAAAAGAAACTGGCTTTTCATTTTGAAGGAGGTCATCGATGATCTTTTGCTTGACTGACTCCTGGATCTCGTCCTGTATATTGCCAAGGCCGCCAAATTGGTTTCTTATGAAGACCAATCCGAGCCCGAGAATGGTCATTGCAAGAACAACAATCACAATAGTCTGAATTGAAATCTCTAAAGAAGCCCTCTTATTGTACATTCATTCACCTCTCTTTCCTGCAAATCGCGAAATTATGTGATAGTGCCTATTTATCCTACTCATTTATATAACTTTCGAAATTCTAGGCGTTACATGGATATTGTCCCTACTTTGCAAATATTCAAAAAAGAAGATTCAAAATTGTCTTTTCAAGAATATTATTTGGTGGCATTGTTAATTATTAAGACGTACTGCTAAATAAAGATTGTGGTCTTCCACACCCAAAATGCTTAAATTGATTGAAAATAAGTATGTGAAAATGAAAGAAAGACTGATTTATGGAAGTTGTTTAATGTCTGATGGCGAATATCCACGCAACGCCGAAATTCTATCAAACACCACGAATCACGTTTGCGATTAGCAACAAATTAAAATTATTTAGTGAGTAACATATGCACTTATTATGGTTGGTTTTTCATCTATCCAATTCCAGTAGTACATCATTGCTTTTCCATATTTTACTGATTTAACTAGTCCTTGTTTTTGGAGTTTCTCAAGGCAAATTCTTATACGAGTATAAAGGCTTGGCAATCCCTTTGCCCAAGCTCCAAATGGTTTGTTATGGATATCCTTTTCTTTTACCCCAAAAACCTCTACCATCAAACCACTAATTGTATATGCGTTATCTCTGTTCTCTTTGAGTTTTTGAGTTACTTTACCACAAGCATCCATTTCTTTTAATTCCTTTACAGGAATTTTAATTGTCATTCCCATATTATTAACCTCCTAAACATTGATTTTTTATTAAACATCTATTGTTTAACTATTTCATCTATTAACTACTATAATTTAGAATGTTTAGGTAGTATATAAATATTTCGGAAAATGTGTATACTCTAAAATATATGTTAAAAGCTAAAAAACAGAAAAATTTATATATATTAATTTCAATACTATTCAATAGTAGTTAATAATGTTTTTATAAAATGGTGACTAAAACAATTATATATAAAAGAGGTGATTAGGTGAAATGTTGTCATATTTCTAGTTCAAAGGAAAGGAGATCTAGATAAATTTATCTAAACCAAGATGGCAAAACCAATAGAACCAACACCTGTTTTAGAGGGTAAGGATGCTGAAAGATTAGTAAAAGAAATGGCTAGTGTAACCTATAGTAAAGAAAAACAAAAATTTTTAGAAGAATGTAGGGACATTTTTAAAAAAACTAAGAGATAGTGGTTTAGGTGACTTTAGATTTTTCTCAAGTAAAAGCTGAGCCTTTAGCTAAATATCACAATCTAGAATCTTTTGATTGTAATGATAAAGATATTAATGATTTTATAAAAAACGATGCTTTAACTTATCAAGACCTTAGTTTAGCCATAACGACAATTTTTATTCATAATCAGGAGATAATTGGATTTTTTTCGGCTGCAGCAGATTCTTTAAAACTAAAAAGTGTTGAAAAGGAATATCATAAAATAGGTAATGTTAAAATATCGGAAATACCCTCTATTAAAATTGCAAGATTGGGTAGAGATATAAGATTTAAAGGATTAGGCGTTGGTAATAGTATTCTAAAATGGGCGATTGGTTACATTTTAGATTGTTCCCAAATGATGGCTGTAAGATTTGTAACAGTCGATTCTTATCCAGATAAAGTTGGATGGTATAAAGAATTTGGTTTTGTCCCTAATCTCGATGAAAGATATGCTAAAAAAGATAACCACGTTAGTATGAGATACGACTTATTTAATGGCATTCCTAAATGAACAAAACTAAAAACAAAAACCCTAAAAACAAAACAATTAAATATTACTTTGTAACTCACTTTTCTTATCTCTTCAGAAAGGCTAATTCTTTAGCCTTTCTGTGAGATGCGCATTTCACAGAAAGGAATTAAATAAATTAAATCAAGAAAGTTTAATATACCCACGACGAAGAGTAGCAATAAAAGGGGGTGTTTTGCTAATTCTAGCGTGTTGTCAGATTATAGTCAATAACAAAGGGGCTAGTGAGTTCACATCCAACCCCTTTGCTATCTCAAACAAAGTTGAGAGAATGAGAAACAAAGTCTTGAACCTCCAAGTTCATAATCAAAGACATCCTCTTTTTCTCTTAATGATGTTTGTTGGTGGTTTTGATATTGATTTAACGGATGGAGGAAGATGAGTAGCTAAAATGCGAATGCTAAAATCAAAAAAAGGCGCATATGCACTTGCAGTATTAGCGATTGTGCTCTTCTTAATCATAGTAGCAATGACATTATTCCCTCAATTAATGGGCACATTCAAAGAAGCCACAGGTGCAGTAGTTAGAAAACCATAATATCTTTTATTGTAGCAGATATAACTAATTTTTTTTATTTTTTTGAAATAAAAAAGAGCCTGTGTCAGTAAAAAGAGGTCATCTTTTTACTACATGTTGAAGGTATGAAAGTTTATGAGGTGTTGATTATGAAAAGGAAACAGGCAAAATTGAAACAAATAGTAGTAGCCATTGCGTCAATACTATTTTTGCTGTGGGTTATTTTTTGGGTTGTTCCTCGCATAAAGTCTTATCTTTAGTTTTTACCAAATAAAATCATAATGAAAGTCATAGATACTATCAAGAGTATTGATAGGGATATAACTTTAATCTCAGAGAATAACCTTTCTGTGTTAATCATTCAGAAAGCACCTCCAAAAAGTCCAGCATACTGACAATTTTTGAAAAAGAGTGAAAAGTCTAGCCAGAACGATATTTCCTGTAATAGCAATATTTAAAAATCAGGGTGAAATACCGTTTTGCATGGCTCGATTAAGAAAATTTGTCGCATACAGGAGGCTTAAAAGGCCTTACACAAGAACATCAAAGTTCAAGGCCGAAGCGTACATTAGGATGACTCCTAACCAAAAAGTAGTGAGGTTTGAGACAGGCGACGCAAACAAGAATTTTGAATGCACCTTAAATCTGCTGTCAAAGTCCGACCTTCAGATAAGGGACAACGCGCTCGAAAGTGCCAGGCAAACTTCAAACAAGCTGCTTGAATCTTATCTCGGCCTGAACGGATTTCATCTGAAGGTCATGGTATATCCATACCAGGTTATACGGGAGCATGCACTTGCAGCCGGCGCTGGCGCTGACAGGTTTAGCTCAGGCATGGCGCATTCATTTGGCAAGCCAATAGGTGTCGCAGCCAGAATCAAAAAAGGCCAGGCCATCTTCCAAATCAGCGTTAAAAAAGAGAACTTGGATGTCGCTAAGCGCGCATTGGAACGGGCATCAAAAAAACTCCCATGCGCATGCACAATACAAGTATCTGAAAAAAGATTGCTCTAGCGTAATTTTTTCGTTAAAATGCCGATTCAACAATTTATTGAATTTATTCAGCAAAATAAATTCATATATTCTTTGTCAATTTTGGTGGCTTTCTACATTCTGTCAGAGCTTGTTGTAATAATATCAAGAAAACTGATATTAAGGCTGACACAAAAAACCAAGACGCAAGTAGACGACCAAATAGTTAAGAAAACAAACAAGCCAATCTCCATAATTCTGTTGCTGATAGGCTTCCGGCTTGCTTTGCTGCCGCTCGGGATAAAGCCAAATGTGATGAATATAATTGAGAGCGTGCTGTCATCATTCACCATTATTGTGATAACCTATATCGTGATTGCAGTGCTTGATATACTGATTGATAACTGGGGAAAGGCTGTAGCAGAGAAAACAAAAGCCACAATAGACGAAGAGTTGCTTCCTGTATTTCACAGGTTTTCCAGGATTTTCATCTCTTTAATCGGGCTATTGTTCATACTGCCCGTATGGGGAATCCAGATAGGCCCATTATTGACAAGCCTGGGCATTGCAGGAGTGGCAATTGCATTCGCGCTGCAGGCAACTCTCGGCAACATATTTGGCGGCATTTCATTGATTCTGGACAAGAGCATAAAAGTGGGGGATAAAATAAAGCTTGATACCGACACAATGGGAACTGTTGTGGATGTGGGATTGAGAAGCACAAAAATCAGGACATGGGACAACGAGCTTATAATAATCCCAAATGGAAAATTGGCGGATTCCCGCATTTTGAATTTTGTTCAGCCGGACCCAAGCGTGAGGATTGTCCTTGATTTCAGCACAGAATACGGATCAGAAGTTTCAAAAGTCAGGAAGGTAGTTATCGATGTGGTTAAAAATATGCCTTCCGTCCTTAAGGACCCAGTTCCGAAAGTAATGCTTGTTGAGATGGGCGATTTTGCCCTCAAGTTCAGGCTGCTGTTTTGGGTGGACTCATTTGATGTCAAGTTTGACGTGAAATCACTTGCGACAGAGGATGTGTACAATGCGCTAAGAAAAGCTGGAATTGCCATACCGTTCCCTACAAGGACTGTTTATCTTAAAGGGGAGAAATAGGAAATTTATGCCGTATTAAGAGTTCTGGGAATTTTTAAGCAAATTGTGCGCAGACTAAAGAGATTAGATTTAGGAATAAATTTCAGGCGGCGAGCTAAACAAATGACAAATCAAAGATTTGAAGAAATAATAAAAAGGCTGGCTTCTTATTCTCTTTCTGTATAGCAGGCGCCAGACCGATACATTAATCCAAGCCTTTGCGCTAATTCATAGAAATCCTGTTTATGACCCTTTCTGATATCTCCACCAACTATCACACCATGAGCAACTCCACTAAAACTATCATTTGATTCTAGAACAACGTAACCTTTCCGTGACAACTCTTCTCTTAATGTTCTACCAGCTTGTGGAAGATTCAATCTGGATAAATCTTCTCTACTTAATTTAGTCATTGCTTCTAAATCCAAATCAAAACTCTGAAAAATCTGTGGCATTTTGTAGTGGTTAAGGATATAAACACAACTTTATAAATCTTTTGCTGTGTTACCATTACAAAAGAGGAACGCCAGCCTTCTACTGTACGCTCGCTGCCTGAACTTTTTCAACCCGCTCAAACCACATTGCACTCTCACTTCATTCGGGTCGATTAACAAGAATTCCTTAGGATTTAACCCTTCAATATCCTTTTCACTGTCAGATATGTTTCCGGATATTCTTCGATGTTTAAAATCTCAGTATGGAGCACATTTCCAAATAATCCCTTGCAAGTTCCATTCACATAGTAAAGGCTTGCATTTTCCAGCTTTGCGTTTTCAACAAAAACAACTCCATCGCCGTCTTTGCCGTTTGTGCTGCAGCCTTGCCCGATAATCATGTGTTGCTTCACTTTTGTTGGCTGTTGGGATGGATCATTCAGCTTGCTGAGAAAGATGCTGTTTTCCTGCATATCAAGGCATTCCCTGTTTTCGCCGATTATTCCGCAATAGCTGCCGGCTGAACCTGAAATGCCATTGTTTGGTGTGGCAATCATGATCAGCTTGTCAATGTCCTCACCGCCAAAAATCTGAATGTACCTTCTTGCCACCAATCCTCCCATTGAATGAGCAATGATGTTTACCTTAGGTTTGCTGGTCCGCTCTTTCACTATACCAATCAAATCCCTTAATCGCAATGCATAAGTGTCTATGTTCTCGCTTTTGGTCGGAACTATGATGTACTTGTCTTCCTTCCTGAATGCATCATAATAATAGCTTGCCTTTACTGTCACAGGCTTGCCAGATAGCCCCCACACGCCAGGCTCTGACGCTTCGTTTTGCGAATACAAGGAGATGATGCCTGCATTCAGATAGCCGTCTTCCTGCAGCTTAAACTGCAATTTGTTGAACGAGTCCAGTGAAAATTCTGGCGAATTGTCTTTTGCCAGGGAATGCCCATGCAGGAATATTATGGGAAATGTCTTTGGATCGTTCTTGCAAGATTCCTCCCTGCAGCAAGGATTGCAGTCATTGAAGACGCAGCATATTGGTGAGTTGTCGGACAAGGTAGTGTCTATGGTTGTGACTATGCTGTATGTTGTGTTTACACTTATTGGATCAAAATCAAATTCAGCATTTCCCAACGGCTCTTCAAGAACTTGACATTTCTTCAGAATATCCAATGACTCATTTGTCAAGCCAGACTTTGACAGCAGGTACAAAGAAAGGTTAAGCGATTGGTTGTAGTCCAATTCTGTTGCATTAACCAATTTCTTCGGCAAAATTTTTCCAGCGATTTCAATAATATCAGGGTCGGTAAGGTTTTCCGATTTTATAGTTTCAAAATGCTCATAGTAGGAGTTATTTAGTTTGACAGCTTCATTCTCTTTAAACCTGTTTGCCAGCTCCAAGAAATTCTCATCCTCAGAAAAACTGATATTTTTTTCAGCAATAGCGGTTAATGCATCATTTCTGGCATGGAGATAAGTTTGGTTGAATTCTAACATCTCATCGCATGACTGCTTGATTGGTGTTGTGTTGGGATAGCTTTCTAGAAATTTGCGCGTTTTTTCCATTAGAATGCCAATCGAAACGTTTTCTTGGCAGTCTTGCGCCAAACTGCACACCATATCCTTTTCAAATTTTAGATTATGCCCAATGCCAAATAGTAATAATGACGCCTTGACTTTTGATTTTTCAGCCGTTAAATTGGCGCTTTCAGCGAGGCTTGAAATATTTTGCGTTATCATGCCATAGCTCTCAAAGGTATTGTTGACAACAGACGACGCAATAAAATTGAACTTTTCCTTATCTTTGGCAAGATTGTTTAGAAGCTCATCGCTGTCAACCATTTCAATGACAGCTTCAGTCTCTTTAAGCCTGATGTGCAATAACCTTAATTCCGATAAAATTTTATTGTGAGTATGCACAACAGCGTCTATGGAGCTGTCCAGCTCATTCATAGATTTTCTTGCGTACTCAAGACTTGCAAAAAAAGTATCATTGAGCTTTGAATTTAAAGTGTTGTAGTCCTCGATAGACCAGAAGCTTCTCAGATTTTCAATGGAAATCCTTGTTTTGTCATAATAATCATCAATGCTGATTTTTTGCTTTGTCAGGGTATTGAGGTTGACCCTAAATCCGACATCAAACATCTTTTGGTTTGTTTTCTGGCGAAGCACGTCGACTTGGGCTAGATTCTTAAGAAGAATTGTAAAATTGCCCTTCAATCCATCCTTGAGTTTTTTTTCAGTTTCTGTAAGATCGTAGTTTACTGTGACTAGAGATGACCTTGCCTTTTCAGCACCTTTTGTTAAGCACAAAAAAGAGCGTATGCTGTGGCATCGCACATCAAAGTTATAGATATCCTGTCCGCTGCCCAGCCTTTTTACAGTCAGGTTGTATGCATTTGCGAAATGCTGGCCTTTGCTGATATAAAAACTGTTGTTATCAATTTGCTGGTTTCTGCTTCTGTCTGTGAAGGAATAATAGCAAGACGCGCTGCAATAAGCGGCATTGTCTATTGACACATTGAAATATACTTGCTCAAGTTCCCCATAGTGCATATTGAACTGTTTCTGCGGAGGCTGCAGATAAACAATCAGCTCGTTGCCCAAAAGGAAATTTATTTTTTGGTTGAACAGGATTAATGCATAAATCAAAGCCAGTGCAACAATCGCCACAATCAATGTTTCATATTTCTTCCACAATTTTTTTTCCTTTGGCACAAATTATCATAAATTGCATAGAATAAAAAACTTTCTAGAATCACCTCCTTATAAAAAATTCACTTTAATTAAATTTCAATATAGAAAATAATTTTAATGCTGTACCTGTTACCTATGTAAAAACGAAATCTTTATATACAAGTTATGCCTATTTTTAGCTATTAATATACACTTTTGTATACCAATATAGGAAAAAACGTTGGGATATCCAGCTTTAATTATCAGGAGAGTGTTAAATTGGCAACAGAGCTTATCAGTTTAGGAATACTTTTCTTGTGTGCTATAATAGGTGGACTTATAGCTGCAAGGTTTAAGCAGCCTGCAGTATTTGGGCTATTGCTAGTGGGCGCTATAATAGGCCCCAATTCACTAAACTTAGTTGAAGATTCAAAAATGATAGTGATGATGGCTGACTTTGGAGCCATACTGATGCTGTTCGTCATTGGCCTAGAATTTGATATTTCCAAGCTGGTGAAGCTTGGCGCAAGATCTATCCTGATCGGATTTTTGAAATTTGCCATAGTGCTGTTTTTTGGCTATGAAGCTACTCTTCTTCTTGGCTTCAGCTCTAAAGTGGCTTTGTTTGTTGGAGTCATCCTGTCATTCAGCAGCACGATTGTCGTCGTAAAAGTACTGGAACAGAAAGAAATGTTCAGCAGGAGGGAAGTGCCTTTGCTTATTGCTATACTGATAATAGAGGACATCTTGGCTGTCTTTGTATTGACCTTCTTTTCAGGAGTCAAGGATACAACTACCGGGTTCATCTCTTTGTTTGAGCATATTATCTTTTCAATTGCTATCCTGGTTTTTGCATATCTCATTGTGATGAAGATACTGAGGTACGCAGCCCGCTCGTTGCTAAGGAACAATAATGATGAATCAGTATTGACTTTCCTTTCTCTTGGCATAGGCGCCCTGTTCAGCTATTTTGCATCCTCGCTTGGCTTGACACCTTCAGCAGGAGCGTTCCTTGCAGGAAGCCTGATTGCCTCATTGCCGAATGCAAAAGACTATGGAAGAGCGATACACCCGTATGCATTGATCTTCACTTCCATATTCTTCATTGCAATGGGGACATTTGTCAACTTCAAATCAGCCCAGGAAAATACAGTATTGATAGTTGTATTGCTTGTGACTATACTGTTGTCAAGGTTGATAGCAATAGGATTCCTAACGTTTATACTCGCTAATTTCAAGAATGAGCAGCCAGTATTCTCTAGCATTGCAATGATCTCTGTTGGAGAATTTTCCCTGCTTGTGGCAAAAGAAAGCGAGAAATTCGGGCTTGGCGTGGATTTGGTTACGATAACAGCATCCATAATCTTCATCAGCGCAATCGTAATGTCGATATCAATAAACCACAGCGAGGGGATAAGCAACGCGCTTGGCTCAAGGATGCCTCTTAAGACAAGGCTAAAGCTTGAGAGGATATCAAACTACATGAGGAAATTCTTCGACCAGATGGAAATTGAAAATCATTTCACAAAAAAGATGAAATCAGAGTCAAAAAGCACATTTATGCTGATACTCTTGGCATTACTCACTTTCTTTATCTTAAGAAGGATTTCGCTATTAATCAGGGCTAGCTTCCACCAATTTGTCTTGTATGGATACTATGCGGCAGGCGCAGTATTGATGTTATATTTGCTTGGATTAATCTACAAAAGGGCAACTGTTTTGCACAGCACTTTATCGGTGATCCTGACTAATGTTGATGATTCCAAGAACCTGAAAAAATGCACGAAAATACTGAATACGCTGCTGATTGCACTGATACTGTTTTTTTCAGCAATGCTGTTCCCTTTCGCAATGTTTGCCTTAAACCTCAATCCTTGGGCAAACCTCATGCCAATTGCGCTCATAATCCTGTCGTTTTATTACCTAAGGGGACTTGTCTTGTTAATAGATGGCAATTCCCATTTTGGATACGCGGCAAGCGTGACTGCCGCTAAATTTTAAGAATAACTATTTATATATAATTTAGCCTTTTATCGAAATGCCAAAATCCAATGGCAAACTATTTAAATGAAACAAATTTCTTTCCTGTTATTCTAAATATTATTGGAGGTAGCAGCATGGTTGGTTTTAAGTTATGCATTTCGGACCCATCTACAAAAAAGACATTCCAGAAGGAAGTCAAAGACAGCATGGCAGCGCCTTTCATAGGCTTGAACATAGGCGAAACAGTCAAAGGGGACAGCTTTGATTTAACCGGGTACGAGCTTCAGATCACAGGAGGCTCAGACTATTGCGGCTTCCCGATGAGAAAAGGGATCCTGGGCCAGAGGAAAAAAATCGCGATTTACGGCGGCGTCGGCTACAGGGCAAAACTAAAGGGAATAAAGGAAAGAAAAACTGTGTGCGGGCACAAGATACACGAAAGAATTTCTCAAGTCAATCTTAAGGTTATAACACAGGGCCAAAAGAAGCTTGCTGAAATATTTGGAATTCCTGAGGAAACAAAGAAAGAGGCAAAGGCTGAAAAAGCGGCTAAAAAGGCAGAAGAGCCAAAGGAGAAAAAAGCGGAAGCAAAGGAAGAGAAGAAAGAGCATAAGGCGGAAGCTAAGGAGCACAAGCCCGAGGAAAAAAAGCCCGAAGTGCACCATAAAGAGCATAAGGAAGAAAAAAAGGGATAAAATAATTTTTACGTTGTGAAAAAACAATTTTTCAATCTGTCGCTTCAAGCGACACAAGTTACACTCGGCGAAATTTTTTCTACCAATAAAATTTCGCCTCAAATATTATCAATGATTGCGAGACTTTGCGATGTGTCGATAAATCGAAGGCGATTTTCGATAATGATCGGAAATGCATGGCATTTACCGACATGGCATAACCGCAAAGTCGAGCACTAGATTTTGCCGAAGGCGAATTGAAAATTAAGTAAATGTATAACAAATAATGATCAGTTAACTTAAAACATGGCTAGAAAGAAGAAAGATGAGCAGCAATTAGAACCGCTTGAAGAAGAACCTTCCGATGAGGCCCCTCTGCCTTCGCAGCCTGTCCTTAATATTGGAATGATTGGCCATGTGGATCATGGAAAAACTACGCTTCTTGAGCGGTTAAGCGGCAAATGGACAGACACCCATTCTGAAGAATTAAAGAGGGGAATCACAATAAGGCTAGGATATGCCGATGTCACCTTTAGAAAATGCGGGAAATGCCAAGGTGAAAAAGCATACACATCAAAGGAAATCTGTCAAACATGCAAGTCAAAGACAAAGCCTTTGCGAAGAGCCAGCTTTATCGATGCGCCAGGCCACGAATCGCTTATGGCTACAATGCTTAGCGGCGCGACGATTATGGACGGAGCCTTGCTCTTGGTTGCAGCAAATGAGCCGTGCCCACAGCCCCAGACAAGGGAGCATTTGATGGCCATCCAAATCATAGGCATAAAGCACATAATCGTCATACAGAATAAAATTGATTTGGTCAGCGAAGAGGATGCCTTGAAAAATTATGAGCAGATAAAAGATTTCTTGAAAGGAACCGATTATGAACAATCTCCCATAATACCCATCTCTGCCCAGCACAGAGTCGGATTGGATTTCCTTATGCATGCCATAGACGAATATATTCCCACTCCTGTTAGGGATTCAGGCAAAGAGCCATTGATGCTTGTTGCAAGAAGCTTTGACATAAACAAGCCAGGCATATCTCCTGATAAATTGGTTGGTGGAGTTTTAGGGGGCAGCTTGAAGCAGGGGCTGTTAAAGATCGGAGACACAATTGAGATCAGACCAGGAAGAAGCGTCATTGAAAAAAATCAGCAGATGTGGAAGCCGGTCACAGCAAAAATAGTCAGCATAACCGCTGGCAGCCAAAGTCTTGAAAGTGTCGGCCCTGGCGGCTCAGTCGGCATTCTTACTTCTTTAGACCCGTCAATCGTCAAATCCGACCAGCTTACAGGCTCCTTGGCAGGATTGCCTGGCAAGCTTCCGAAAGTCTGGAATGAGTTGATACTTGATGTGCATTTGCTCAATCGCGTTGTTGGGACAAAAGAAGAGCTGGATGTCGAGCCGGTCAAACTGACAGAGCCATTGATGCTTAATGTGAACTCTGCAGCCACTGTCGGCATTGTTGCGGAGCTGAGGAAGAATAAGATAAAATGCAAATTGAAACTGCCGATTTGCGCTGACCCCGGCTCTAGGGTGACTATCTCTAGGAGGATAGGAAACAGGTTTAGGTTGATTGGCTATGGGGCGATAATGGAGAAGTGACTTCTTCTTAGGCATTGTCTAAAATATCAAATAGCAATTGCTCATTTCATTAAAAATTCCGCCAAGTAAATCACGGATTCACGTTGAACACCTACGCTATTTCTAATATAAATATCTGTCATCCCAGTCTCAGGTTTAAGAGGAATCCTAGAAGTTCTTCTCAAAATTCCCCGGTCACCTGCAAGATCTTGGAACATTTCTTCCATCGTGCCTATTCTTGACGCAATAAGTTCTGCAAGAGGATGTGTTCTCATGGCAAGGTAAAATCTCCCTCCTGATTTTAGTATAAAAGGAAGGTTGTTCATAAGCTTATACTTAGTCAATCTTGCAGCTGATTTGTAATCGAATGAACCTGAAGCTGGGTCTAAAAAATGTATCGTTTCGTAAACATTTCTTCCTCCCCACAACATACACGTAACTATATCAGCCTTAACCCCTTTTTGTTCAAATGCATGCCTCGTCATTTTTAATTCAGTTACGTCATCAGTGAGAAGTGTAATTCCATCTAAGTGAAGTTCCCCTTCCAAGGGCGCCACATCAAAACCTCTTTTTGGATTTGGTGAAAGAACTGACTTAGAATGTCCTATTACTGGCAAACCTTTTTCTTTTAGATAGCGTTTGGCTAACTGTAAGCAATAACCATTTAAATCTACACCAACTGCAGGAACATCGCCCCATTCTGCAAGGAAATTGCCATTTCCACAACCAAGGTCGATTAACAAACCTTTTGGCTCGCCAATGAATTCTACAATTTTTTTATATACCCCCTCTTCCCTATGCATGTCAGATATTTTTTCCCAAGCAAGGGCGTACCTTTGCAAATCACTGTCTAATTGTCGTACAATTCCCTCTAATTTGTCGTCGGAACGTAGCTGTTGTGGTATAGTCTCACGTGTTGAACGCTTCTTGAGCATTTCAGTTAAAGTCAAATACCATGTACCAAAATAAGTTTCTTCAAATACCATAACACAGGATATATACCTATTTAATTTATAAATCTTTTTATTTTAATCACTTTCAAGTAGTATAAAACCGAAACTCTTATATACAACATGTTATCGTATTCTTTTAAGATAACTTTTAAGCTAAATTTCTTTGAAAATATTATACAGAAGGCACGACTTTATTTTTATACTTAACTCGAAGCTGCATCCAAACCGATAAATATTTAAATTTACAATAAAAAGATAACTTTGTGTTAGGCAACAAAAAGGGCGCATCATTTGGCACCATAGTGGCTGTATTTGGCTCTGTTCTCATAGCATTAGGCGTTGCATGGCTTATTGCGCAGAACTGGCACCAGATTCCTTCTGCGCTTAAGATAATTATTTTGCTTGGTGCGACAAGCGCTTCTTACATAGTCGGAACAGTATTTCGCACCAAAGGCTATGCTGGCATAGGCAAGTCATTGCTTGTATTGGGTGCTTTGCTATACACTTTAAGCATCTTCCTGATTGCGCAGATTTTCTCCACAAGCACGAGCTGGCAGGGAACAGCATTCCTCTTATTGTTGTCATGGGTTGGGGTTTTTGTTTCAGCATACATATTTGATTCTTCTGCAAGCCTTGTGGTTGCGTTGCTGGAGTTTGTAGTGTGGCTTGTTATCCAATTCATTGCTTTCAGCGAATCCGGCAGATTTGAAGCATCCTTTGGCATCCTTGCCCTGTGTTTTTTGGCAACAGGCGCATTGATTTACGGATTGGGATTGCTGCACAGGGCAAAAGAGCATAAGTTTGGCAGGGTCTATCAATGGTGGTCTGCGTTCTACTTCCTTATTTTTGCCTATATTCTCAGTTTTCAATCACTGCTGCCTAACCTCTGGTTAGGAGGCTTGACTTTTTCATCATTGATAATCTTCTTGCTTATCCTTGCTGGCATATCCATAGTTATCCTGGTTATCGGCATCATGGCATCTTTCACAACAAATGCAGTCCATAAAAAGGAAATTGCCGGAGTTTTTGCCCTGATTGTCTTTCTTGCAGCGCTTATCGGCTCCACAGGGTTGGTATCAGGAACGATTGGAGCTTGCTCTCAAAAACAATGCTATGACATCAAAGATCAAGCTTCATGCATGAATTCTCAATTTTCAACAAAGTGCGAATGGGTTAACAATTACTGCACAACCTTCTATAAAGACTGTTTCCAATATAAAGACAAAAATTTCTGCACTCAAGAAAGTTGCGAATGGGCAGAAACAACAAGATGTGAACAGAAGGATTGCGAGAGATACACTCAATCAGAGTGCGAAGGCATTGGCAACTGCAAATGGCAGGGAACCTACTGCACTGAAAAGGAGGCCTGCTCTCAAATTAACACCCAAAATGAATGTGAAACGAATGAAAAATTAAGCTGCGAATGGCTAGACAATCGTTGTTCCCCTATTCAGCAAAATTGCTATAATTACAGGACCAAAAATTCCTGCGAAAAAGTGGATTGCGCGTGGGTACAGTCAGGAGAATGCTCTGGCAGGGATGTTTATAATAGAATTGGAAAAGCCCAATGCTACACATACAATGACGCAAGCAATTGCGAAGCTGCAAAAGGGTGCGAATGGAAATCAACATATTGCGATGTGGAAAGGCCATGTGAAAAGTACGTGAATAATCGCAAATCATGCATGCAACAGGCAGAATGCAATTGGAGGGCTGGCTACTACTATTCATGGTGGGGCGGCAACAACAAGACTCCTTTGAATCTGTGGGTGATGTGGACATTTGCGAACGTTATATTGCTGCTTTTGATTTTGGGCGTCATAGGATATGGCACCTGGCAGAAATTGCCAAAAATAATCAAC
Organism: uncultured Methanosarcinales archaeon; assembly: GCA_964564925.1. Classification (GTDB taxonomy): domain Archaea; phylum Nanobdellota; class Nanobdellia; order Woesearchaeales; family GW2011-AR4. Next base: position 1,012 of record CAZMBY010000015.1, on the reverse strand, counting down.
CTGGGGATAGTGTTCTTTGCATTGGACATAATCACAAGATACATTGGATTTGTAATGGACTTTTGGGGATATACAAGCTTAAGCGTCATTTTCATCATAGGCGGCATTCTGCTTTTGGTAGCCGGATGGTTTATCGAGAAGTGGAGAAGAAAACTAATAGCAACTGCAAAAGAAGAAACAAGCCAGACAACAACCATGTCAAGGCGCTAAGGTCAAAATGAAACAGTACATCAGACTGATTATTGCATTGTCAGTTCTCCTGGGAATTGCAGGAATCTTCATACTTTACTTGGCTTGGCCTCAGCTTACAGGCCAGTCTATCGTTTTGGCAACAAGGCCGGTAGACCCTTTTGATGTCCTGAGGGGGCAATACATAATAATCAATTACGAAATCAGCAACATACAAAAGCTTGAAGGAATTCAAGAAGGCGATGCAGTTTACATCGCTTTAAAAGAAGACGAAAACAAGATTTGGAGATACAGGGAAGCAACATTGACCAAGCCGTCACAGGGCATTTTTATCAAAGGAAATGTTAAATCAGTTTATGGTGATAGCATGAGGATAGAATATGGCATTGAGCAATTCTTTTTTGAGAGGAACGCGGATTTGCCAACGACAAATATGACTGTCGAAGTGAAAGTCAGCAGCTCAGGCCAGGCAAGAATCATTCGGTTGCTTCACAATGGTAAGCCAATGGAAATAAAATACCAAGAGCCAAGCCTGACTTCTTAAAGAACTTATGCTACCACCGTTATGTCTTTCTATACACTTGGGGATGGTTGAGTTTTGATGCATCGTTGCAAAGTAAAAACTCGAATGTGTAGTAACTATCGCAAGAAAAGGGGGTCGGCGACGTAAAACCGAAAAGTATTTAAGTACAAAAGTAAAATAGTTTTACTAAGTGATATATTATGGAAAAAGAAGTTCAGATAACAACAACTTCTCCAAAAGGACAAGTTGTTATACCGCAGGAAATCAGAGAGCAGATGAGCATAGAATCTGGAACAAAGT
>CAZMBY010000014.1:0-24050 GCA_964564925.1 uncultured Methanosarcinales archaeon | reverse complement strand
GTCAAGTTATAATAAAAGAATTCTTATAACAGCACTGGACATCTCCACGCAAACTATTTAAACCAGTTTGCAGGCATTCAGCTTATGAAAATCTCTGTAACCTTGCTGTCTTCTTACTTGTATTGTTCGAGGAAGCTTTTTCTTGAAAAAGTGTTAAGGCTTGAGGAGCCTCCTAAGGAGAGCCTTGTCCTTGGCTCGATAAGGCACGAAACTTATGACAGGATAAACAAGGAAGAAGAGAGTATAGTTACTTCAATTACAAGAAAAGTGGATTTGGATGAGATAAAGGCAGTTTACAAGAATATCTATCTTAAAATACTAAGAAGAGCGATAGCTGACAGCAAAGAAAGGCTGAAAGAAGTCAATTTGAGCATGCTGGATGCCTACAGGAAGAACTTTCCCTTCATAATGGAAGAATCTTCAATGAGGGCTCACAATATCTTCAGTTTCATTGAAGCCAATAATGTCTATGGGGAAGAGCTATGGCAAAAGCTTACTCCAAAAATACTGTCAGAATTAAGGGTTGACTCTGAAGAGTTAAAGCTAAAGGGGGTTATAGACCATGTGCATGTCTATGAAAAAGGCTATGTGCCTTTCGAGCTAAAAACAGGCACCTCTCCTCAAAGCGGAGTGTGGCCTAACCATAGGATACAGATAGCAGCTTACTCATTGCTCTTGCAGGAGAGATTCAATATTCCTATAAAGGAAGGATTTGTTGTCTATCTTGACGCTAAAGAGAAGAGGCATGTTGCAATCAACCCTTACATGATAGAAGAGGTAAAGCAGATTGTCAAAGAAGTGATAGAACTGCTGGAAAGCAGGGAATTGCCTGATTTTTGTGACAACCACAATAAATGCAAAAAGTGCGGCTTAAGGCAAACATGCTATAATGAAGAAGAGGTAAACAACCTCTTGAACATCAAAATAAATCCCCAACAAGCCAAATTTTAGAAATATTTAAATATAACTTGGTTTATAACTTTACAGTATTAACACTCAAGGAGTAAAAATGCCTGAAGAAGACAAGAAATTCTCAAAACAGCTGATTGGAAAGACGGTTGTCAGCAAGACTGGCAAGAGATTTGGCGAGGTTGGGGACATAATCTTTGAAACAAGATCAGGAGAGTTAATACACATGGTGCTTCATAACCCTACTTCCTACACAGAGAAGCTTGAGCTTGAGAAGGACAAGGAAGGTCATATCCTGATTCCATTCAGCGCAGTGATTGCCGTTGGGGACTTCATGGTTGTCGCTGAAGAGGATATAATTTAATATGTATTGCCCAATTTGCAAAAAAGGTATTACCTCAAAAGACTTTGTTCTAAGTTATGGCAGGGCTGTGTATCCGCTGCTTCTTTTTGCATATCATGATGAATGCACAAAGGTAAAGAATTTTAGGGTGGTAGACCCAAAAACTGAAAAAATCAAAAATTATACATTCTTGATTCTGATGATTATTTTGTTTGGGTACGTCTTAATCAAGGCTCCTTGGAATAATCCAACCTTGTTCAATTTAACAAATTTGATATTATTTGTTCCTTTCACTTTAGTAGTCTATGCGCATATCAGCAATCTCATATTAATAAATAAGTTAAAGAGCCTTAGCTAAATTTCACAAATACCTTTTTAAACGTTATTTGATTCTCCTTAGTCATGAATCCAGTCAGCGCTCTGTGGACCGAAAAGTACAGGCCTTCTGACTTCTCTGAGATAAAAGGGCAGAAAGAGATAGTTAAGAGAGTAAAGGCTTTTGTCGAGCAGCAGAACCTGCCGCATTTGCTTTTTGCAGGCCCGGCTGGAGTTGGCAAGACCAGCTTGTCTTTGGTAATAGCTAAAAAACTGTTCAAAGATTTATGGCGCCAAAACTTTCTTGAGCTGAACGCGTCGGATGAAAGAGGCATTGATGTCATCCGAAACCAGGTCAAGGATTTCGCAAGGACAAGGGCAATCGGCAATGTTCCTTTCAAAATAATTTACTTGGACGAATGTGATGCATTAACGAGAGAAGCCCAGCAGGCATTGAGAAGGACAATGGAGAATTACGCGCAAACTTGCAGGTTCATTCTGTCATGCAACTACTCGTCGAAAATCATTGAGCCTATCCAAAGCAGATGCGTTGTCTTCAGGTTTAAGTCATTGGACAAGAAGGACATAATAGCGATAATAGACAAGATTGCAGAAGACGAAAATATAAAGATAGAAGAAAATGCCAAAGAAGCTCTTTACGAGGTTTCAGAGGGAGACTGCAGAAGGCTTGAAAACATTCTGCAAAGCTCAGCTGCAATCACAAGCCATATCACAGAAGATACAGTGCACTCAATGGCCTCAACTGCAAAGCCAAAAGAAATAAGGTATGCCCTTGAGCTTGCGCTGAAGAATAGGTTCATTGAAGCAAGGAATAAGCTGTTGGAGATAATGCTGAGCTATGGATTAGCGGGGATTGATGTGATAAAGCAGATACAGAAAGAGATTCTTGAGCTTGACATAGACAACAAATCCAAAATGCTGCTTATAGAGAAATGCGGTGAGATAGAATTCAGGATGACAGAAGGCTCCGACGAGTTCGTCCAATTGGAAGCCCTATTGAGCCAATTTGCTTTAGTCGGAAGCAGATAGTCAATCTGTGGCAAGGTGCTTGACAAGTACGCTTGTCTCCTTATTGTCCAGAACATTATACTTTAGGTTTATTCCGATCTGCTTTTCCAGGTCATTTCTGTCTTGCACAAGCTCAACTGTGCAAATGACATTTCTTTTTCCATTGATTAACGTTACAACTCCTATTGGCCCATTATCCAAGCCGCCGCACTTAAAGCTGCTGACAATAGGATCGCCAGGCAGCTCAATTATCTCCACTCCAACTTTATTCTCGACTCCTCTCCTATCACTTGGCTTTCTTGGGCATGCAGCATCAAAACCGCTTGAGGGCGTGTTTTCGCTTTGGCTCCAGAATATGTCAACATTTCCATTAAGCACGATATCAAAATTAAATGTGATTTTGTTTGGCCCAACTACGCTTTGCCTGAAATTTGTTACCTGTACAGGGGCAGCTGAGCTGTATATGGTCTTGCTGCCTGTTGGCCTGCAGAAACTTTTATCATTGACATTAATCATGTCCCTCAATAAACAAACGGCAGTTTGCGACCTGGTAGTGTAATGGTAGCACACATCTGCCCTAAAAGTGAATTCAGTGTTGCCAATGAATTTTTGTGGAGTGAAAAATCCGCCGCCTTTCGGAAACGTAACGATGACTGTAAACCCATCTTGAATATCTCCTTCAGCTCCTCTTGTTTTTGGCTCCAGGTCATCTTCTGGCGATGCGCCTGAAAGAGAGTCAAATGAGCCAACATTAAAATCGCTTGGGTCAAATCCAACAAGATTGACCTTGACATTATCCCTAGTCACTTTGGATTCACCATCATTCTTTAGCCTCACTAATGTATCAAATTCAAAGGTTGAATCATCAGTAACTTCCGGCGGCGGGCTGCCTCCTTCAAAATTGATGGTCAATCCAGTTGTTCCGCCAATAAATGGTGTTTTTGGAGCGCCTCCTGTTGCTGCGCCGCCCTGCTTGCATGCGGAAACCAGCAGAACTAGGCAAATAACCAATGCTAGAACATAATACCTTTTATTCATTTTGCCTCTTTTGCCAAATGGATTGTTTATTTTAATGTTGATATATAAAGTTTTCTGTTTAGTGTTTAGTTATATAAATGATTCAATGCTTTCTTATGTAAAAAAAGTATCATCAGTGGATTGAGGAATGTCCGAAGCTGGCGGCAAAGTGACAGGTTCAGTTCCACCACTCGTTGATGAGCTATCTGAAGATATTGTGCCTTCCTTCTTTATCAATAATTTTCTTTCTGCAGTATTTCTGTAGTAATACTTCAGGTTCACTTTCAACGGTGTTGTGAATGCAGTTCTGCTTTGCTGGTAATTGGTTTTTGGGAACTCGCATATGATTGATCCTTCTCCATTTATCAATCTTACATATCCTTCAGTGTTCTTAACATTGCCCTCTGCAAAGGGCCCGCATTGAAGTTTGTAGCCAGTCACTTCAACACCTTCAACACGAACCTTGTCAATGTCTTCCCTTGTAAGTTTGGCTTCGCTGTATGGATTGCATTTATCGCTGTCGTATGCCTCAGTCTTTAAAACATCGCCTTTGCCAACATTCTTAATTGTAATTCTAAACTGGGTTTTTGAAGCAAGGGCCTCTTCGTCAATTCTTGTCACTGCTATCGGCGCTCCTTGATTTGAAAATGTCAATGGCTTGATTGTACATACTTTCCTCTCGCTTATCGTGGAATATGGGTCCGGGTCTATGCAAACGCTTGGCCCTATAACGGTGGAATATTGGTAGCATGCTGTTGCCAATAGCGTTAAGTCATATTTTTCGACTTTCAAATTTCCTATATTCGGTATTGTCCCGTCAAAATCCGCAAAATCAATGCCTCCGCTTGGATTGATTGTGCTCTTTCCCTCCAATGTGCCCTTAGAAAGTGGAAAATGCTCATCGCTACCACCTGATTTTTTCAATGTTATTATTTTCTTGTCATAGCCGCTAAGGTATAATTTGCCAAACTCGTCTTGAGTGCCTGCTCCCTCTTCAGGCTGGGGAAAAGCACCTTTGTTTCTTATTTCCAAAGAAACTCTGAAAGTATTTTCACCGCCTTCCTCAACATGCACAATAGCCGGTGGGTTATTGCCCAAAAAGCTGACTAAAATGCCGTCAGTTCCTACTCTGAAGTCTGCTGCTGTTTTGCTTGTATCTTTTTTCTTATTGCATCCAGAAATCAAAATCACAAGTACAATCAGCAATACCAAAATCAGTCTTCTAGGAAAATTTTTCATTATTTGGTTTAAACTTAAACTTTTCCTATATAAAGCTTGTCATTAGTATTTCAATGGCTTCTGCATCAAGAAGTTAGCGCTTATGGTTTGGGAATATCCGTAATCGATTTCTATCCTTAATGGGGATGTGTATGCATCTGATGTCCTTGGAATGCCATTCTTAAATGTGCACCTTACAAAATCTTTTTTATCTATGAATCTCAGGAATCCAATGCTATTGTCTGTGCTGTCCTCCTGGTTTGGAGTACATTCCAACTGCTCATCTCCTGAACCATAAGCTTTCAAAAATGCAACGTTCCATGTGTCTTTTTGGCTGTAGTCAGTTTTTCTGCAGGTGTTATGAAATCCGACTATGTTAACTGGCGTGCCTTGGCCTTTGTTTTCCAAATATATCAGGAATTGCGGCTTTACAACATCGCCTTCCGGTATCATTTGAGTCTCCAGTTTTGTAACTGCAATTGGCGCTCCTTGACCGCTGCTGTATGTGATCTCTTTGACAGTGCATACCTTCTTGCTCGGCCTTATTCCTGCATAATCAGGATCAATACAGACAGTTGTGCTCAGGATTGTTCTATAAGGATAACACAAAGTTGCAGTCATTGTTGAAGCTTTAGACTCGCTTTGCGGCTCCAGCCTGCCTGTCTTGGCATTAGCAGCCACAACCAATTCGTCTCCTTGAGGGTTTATTTGGGTTTTGCCTTCAAGATAAAAAAACCTCTCATTATCAGTCGCTCCTTCTTTTATTCTTACATTGTTCTCATACGTGAGAATTGGTATGTAATCTTTCTCTCTTCCAATAGACAAAACAGAGCCAATGCCTCCTACCACCTGTGGATTGTCCTTTATGCTGTAAGCGCCTCTGTTCCTTATCTTTATCAATATCGGAAAACTGCTCTCCTCAAAAACTTTAGGGGGAGGAGCGGATTTCGAGAATTCAGCAGTCAGCCCTTGTGTCCCTACATAGACATTTATCTCTCTAGGTGTTGCAGTTTGCTGGTTGCAGCCTATTAGTGTCACTAAAAAAAATAAGATAATCACTCTTTTGGGTAATTGGTTCATTTTACTAGTTTAAGTTGTTTATGGTGTGGCTGGTTGGATTGTTGTTATTTTATTTTTTAATGTTTTATAGTTATTCGTGACCTTCTCAACATAACTGTTGTCACCGCCTGTCCCCCAACCATTATAAGCTCTTATGGCTGCTTCCCAGCCAGAATAATACTTACTACTTGTAGTGCCACCTGTAAATTCATATGTGCAAACATTGTTATTGCAACTTGAGGAACATTGTCTGGAAGTACAGAGGTTTCCTTTGAATGGGTGTGGGCATTCACCATTCGAACTGCACTTATCGTGTTTAAATAAACTATACTTATCTTTAAGTACAATTATTCCACAATTTATGTTGTCTTCTGCCTTTGTTTTCCAGTCACCTGGGCAATTTTTGCCTGTTCCTTCTTGTATCTGCATTAGACCATATGATATTGGCTTGCTGATCCCGTCCCCTTTTGCAGCCTCAGACCATTGGGCATTTTCAACTTGAATAAAGGATTTAACTAAGAAATAATCGATGTTATGTTCCTGCGCCTTTTTCAGGACAATTGGACTATACTCAATTTCTTTTGCATTGGCTGGATTGAGGTACACGCCAGAATATTGTTCTGGACGTAGCTTATTGTAAAAGTCAGGGATTGGTACTTGATCTTCAGGAATAGTTTGTGACTTAACAACAGTTATAGCATGAGAGCTCTCAAGCAAGTAATCGTATCTTGCTCTCACCCTAATAAATTTGGTCGTTATGGGAGAATTTTCCAAAATTTCTGGTTTTGGGTAAATCCTGCATCCAAATTCCTTATATCGATCTATATCTTTGAATTGGTCCTTGATTTGTCTGTTTAACTCGTCTATGTCGACTTGGTATCCCACATATTTTGAACTACCTGTGTCATCTGTAAAGATGATTTCGCACTCAGAGTTGCATTTATCAAACGCTTCGTCGCATCCCTTTTCGCATTTGGTTTGATCTCCTGAACCAGAACATGCCTTTTTACAAGGAGATGAAACAAAATCTTCGCAGGATTTTGAACAATCAGCAGGACCGTAGTCCTTAAAGCGAATTGGTTTGCATTCTTCAGTTTTTAATTCAATTTCTTTTGGCAATAATACGACAAGTTCTTTTATTGCCTTGATATTGCCTTTCCATTGGCCAAAAGGTTTTCCCTGCTGATCTGTTATTTTATCTCTATTCTTGAAAACTATATTCAAACTTGGCTTTATAATAGGATCATTTTCCACGGGAATCAGGTATTGTGTCACGCCTATCGCTATGTCAACAGGACCGTTTGTGAATATTGTCTTTGGAGCTGTATCCTTAATGCCGAACTCCTTGAAAGGATCAAGGTTTTGCCTGACCATGGACCTCTGCCTGTCCTTGTCTATGAAATACACTTTTTGATAAGCGCTTGTAGCGAAGTTATATGTTGCGGATAATGTTACAGTGTTTGTCCCATCCGGCAATTTTACAACTTTCTTTTGATTGAATGAGCACTCTATATCTTTATCTTCAAGTGTAAAGACTATAAATTTATCTTTAGGGACTACTGTATCTTTCACATCTGGATTAGGGTCATTTTTTTGGGCCTCTACCCTTACATTGTTTATCCACCTAAAGCACGTGAAGTCGATGAACACAGGATCGCTCAAGGTCTTTGACCTTATCGTGCTCCAGATAGTGACCTGCTCATCAGTATAAAACCTTAGCTGTGCCGCCCTTACCTTGTCAAAATAAACTCCAAGCGGCGCATATTGGTTTTTTTCTACTTGGCTACTGTATAAGCCTCCGGTTGCGACATCGAGCTGGCCAGTTGCCTTGTTTGTCAAAGCCTCCCAAGCTTTGATGAAAGGTGAAACAATACTATCCCACGTGTTGCTGCCTTGCCTCTCCTGGACATCCACTCCAACATCAGCGCCGTAGGCTGGCGCAGGTGCGAAAATGAAGAATAACAATATGCCAGTCCAAACAAAAGCATTAATTTGCGCAAATTTGCTTTCAGTAAAAAAAGCACAGTAAAAAGATGTCAATAAAACAATGATTGGAAACGATATTTTGAAGCTAGAAACGAGGTAGTTTAAATCATAGCTATACCCAAAAAAGTCTGCTAAAAGGAAAAATGCTGTGAACATGTATAATACATTGGCATTTACGCCCTCTTGCTTTCTAAGATAGAAAAGCATAAAATAAGTTATAAAAAAAACGTGGATTATGGCCTTTATGTTGGATGTCCAATTCCACAGCGTCCAGAAAAAAGAATAAGTCAGAACCATTATGTAGTATGTGACAAGTTCCGAACTGTGAACAGCGGCCAATCCGTGCCGATGGATTAAGTATACTGCTATTGCAGCAAAAATACCAAGCGCTATAAAATTGTAGATTGGGTTTGTGAAAGCAGCGTAATAATATGCAAGCATGGTTGAGCCGTTAATAAAGAAAAGCACCATCATCTCAAAAATGTAACTTGTGGATTCTCTCCTCTTTAAGCTCATTAATATGTCATAGACTAAAAACACAGATACTATTCCGGAAGTGGTGATGCCTATCCAATTTATTTTCGTAAGGATGGACGGATCAAAAATAAACCCTTTATAGGATTTTCCCAACCATCCAAATGGTGAGGTGTCTATTATCCATATTAGGTAAGCTGCAATAATCATAAAGGCTGTAACAACATCTTTTTCTTTTCCGGTTTTGACAATCACAGTTGTGCCGAAAGTTGAACCTCCAGCAGGAGATGGTCCAGCACCAGATGTTGAAGAAGAACTTGAAGATCTAGTTGTTTTAGGCATTTTTTTACCTTATTGCATGAACAAAGCTTGGATTAAAGCCATATTCTGTTGTATCCTCTTGTATATAAATCTTGCAGCCTCCTGGTTTTTGTGCCCATATTTCATAGGGTGGGCGTAAAGGGTGATTTCTTGTATATTCATCACCATTGTTCCAAGCTTTTAGAGGAATACCAAATTCCTTTAGTATTATTTCTTGAGCAAACAATCTGGCAAACTTAGGATTCTGCTTTATATAATCAAAAGCTTTTTCCCCTAAAGACTTTGGCAAAACAGTTTGAATCAAAATAATGTTAGAAAATCTGCCGTCGTAAACATGATAGGCTTGATCTGGGAAGTCGTTATCGGTTGTTAAATAGACTAAGCTGCAGGCTTCTTCATTAGAGCCTCCTCTTACTAATTGATTTTGATAAACTGATTTTTGCCCTATTTTTTGTCTTCTCATTACTGTTTTAGAACCAAATCCAAATCTGCCTCTAACTGTTTCAGGAACTTCTTTCTCAACATCCTCCACTAAAAGCTTAAGATAAACAGCTTCGTTTATACCTTTTTTCATTAATACATCCGATGGATCACGGTAATCATTAGTAGAAATTTTAAATCCATTTTTTATTCTCATTCCAAAAGGCTCCCTTGGATTATAATCCATTCGTTTTGGGGAGACTATGTCACAATATCCCCCGCCGCTCTTTTTTGGATTATACTGATTAGGAACACAAGTATGTAAAAAGGTAGCGCCATTTTGAATTATTTCTTGGAGCAATATTTGTTCTCTGCTTGAAGAGCTTTGGCTAGTTTGTTTTGGTGTAGGCTGTTGCACAGGAGTGGGTTGTCCCGCGCTTGTTGGTTTTTGTGCAGGAGAAGTTTTTATCACACTCAATATTCTGATTTGGCTAGAAATTTTTGATCTTAGCATTTGCAGCATTGTTTTTTCATCAGTGTTGTAAATTAATAATTCATTCCAGTCTCTTCCTATGATTTTAAATTTTCCATTTATGAGTTCCTGTATCATGTCTTCTGTCAGAAGTTTCCCTAGTTCAGCTTCATAGTTTATTTCATTTTTGTGTGAATTAAGAAACTGAGCAATAATTTGTAGTATTCCTATAGTTCTTATATCATGTCCGTCTTGTTTTGAAATGAGTTCCAAAAGTTGATATTTTAATTGCGGAAGCAAAATAATTTCACCTGTGTTTATTTTTGTGTGGAATGAATATTCCGCCTGATTCAGTCCATTTAACCAAATTCTAATATTTTGCTCCACTCTTAATAGTTGACTTAAAAATGCATGCTCTTTTTTGATTAATTTCCTTCCTTCATCAGTCCAAAGATTTGCCCTGTCAGCTACTTCCAGAGAACGCAATATTGATTGTTTTTTTACCACATTAGCAAGAATTTCTTCTCTTTCTCTCTCAAAATCCCCTAACGATTCAATTGAATCCTCTTTGACCTTTATCAATTCTTCAATTTCGCTTTTCATAATTAAATCACTCTAAAGAATTCTTCCCAAGCCACCTCTTATTTTTGAACTATAATTCAATGAACGCTTTATGCAATCTTTTTGAATATGTAAGCAGTATTTTATTTTTAATAAGTTCTATCTTTCTTAACGCATTAATAAATTCAAAATAAACCCTAATTTTTATGTATTTTTTGAATTTAATGATTTTTTGTTTCATCAAGTGGTTTTTATTAATTATAGATTTAATGAGTTTTTTATTTTATGTTTTAAGTTATTGTGTATTTTAAACAATCTCAATCTTCAACTCGACAATTTCCAGGTCCTCAAAAGGCTCAAGCCTTACATAATTGTTGCCCTCAGATATTTTGCTGTTGATTATTTTAGTAAACAGGTTTTTCTTTGTCTGCACTGTTTCAGGCTTTCCATTGACATCTAGTTTAGCCATTTTTTCCTTGCCGTCATCCACAAACTTTATCGCCAGCTCGGCATCCTTGCCGCCTGAAATTATACTGTCAAAATTATCTTTGCTTACCTCAAAGTAATATGTCTTGATTGCAGGCTCTTTGAACTCCAGTGCTATTCTTACTTGCTCAACGCTGTAGCTTCCCTTGTTGGTCTTAAAGACGATATTGTTCTCTCCCTCGTTCAAAACCGTTTTTGGTATGCTTTGCTTGTAGGAATTGTCGCATACCGGGACAGCCGAGAATAGCTTTTTGTTATTGACAAAAATGTCCAAGGTTCCAAGCTCGTTTACATTGCTGCAGTAGGGTATAAACTTTAGTGTTCCTCTTTCCATGCTTGAGAATTCATTTTGCGTTATCGTGAAGATGTTGGTGCTTTGCTGCTTGCTTGTGTCTGTTATGTCGCCGATTATCTTCGCGTTTTCAATGCTGTACTCGTTTGTTGACCAAAATTGCCACCCGACTGAGGATATGCTGAATTCCAAAGTGTTTGATTTGTCAAGCAGGCTCTTGCCCAGCTTTACAGGCTCGGTTATTTCACTTGTAAGCTCATTTTCGAAAATGCTGGCTCCATTCAGCTTTATCGCCAATATCCCTTTTCTTTTCTTTGCTGTAAATGAAAGAACCACATTGTCTATGTTGTCAGGATCATCTAGCTGAAACTCGATTTTCTTTTCTCTCTTGTCAAAAACCCCGTTTCTTACAATGAAGGGATTTATCTTCTCAAGCTCTTTGGCATTTGTAGTTTCAACCAGGAATGCATTTGGTATGCTTTTCTCATCTTCCAAGCCGGAAGTTGTTGACAGCAAGCCGGGATTCACCTTTAACAGAAGGTTTGATCCCTCTTCAGCAGTGGCTGTTTTGTCCTTTCCTTCAATAATCAGCTTTTCTCTCTCTGCTGTAGGCAAAAATATGATGTAAAGGATTATCAGACCTGCAATTATGGCAACGAGAATGGCGGCATTCATGCCTCCTTGGGCTGAACGCGAGCCTGTTGATGTAAGATGCAGATACTTTTCCCGCGAGCGCCTGTCTTTTTTAAGCATAATACACCTTTTTTAAATACTTTTAACTACATCAATGTCACAAAATTAACATAAACATATTTAAATGTTTTGAAAATCATAGATTTTCAAAGCCCAAAAATTGCTGAATCGCAATTCTTTGGTTTTTATTTCAATATAAAAATGAAACTTATTCATTCTAACCTGAAAAGCGGCGAAGTCAAGGTATTAACGCAAAATCTTGATGACCTGTGGTATTTAAGCACTGTTATAGAGCCCAAAGACTTGTTAAAAGGGAAGACTTTGAGGAAGATAAAGCCGAAATCGAGCGATGAAACCTCAAGGGAAGCCTCTAAAAAGCCGGTTTTCATAAAGCTCCAGGTCGAAAAAGTGGAGTTCAGCAAATATACAAATGTGTTGAGGGCTTCTGGCATAATAAAGGAAGCTCCAGAAGACATTCCTCTTGGAAGCTACCATACTTTCAACATTGATGAAAACACTTCAATCACGATAATCAAGGATGAGTGGCTTAAGTATCAATTTGACAAAATAAAAGAAGCGTGCTCTGAGAAAAAATCTTCATTGCTGATGTGCGTGCACGACAGGGAAGAGGCTTATTTCGCTTTGTTCAAAAAATATGGGTATGAAGTTCTTGCCCATTTGGAAGGCAATGTCCGGAAAAAAAGGGAAGAAAGCACAAAAAAGAGCAGCTTCTATTTGGAAGTGATAAGCAAGCTTGCAGAGTACGTTGAGAGGTATGGAATAAAACAGGTCATTTTAGCAAGCCCTGCATTCTGGAAGGAAGAGCTGATGAAAGAATTAAATGATGATGGGCTAAGGCAAAAAATAATACTTGCCACTTGCTCATCTGCAACAAAGAACGGCATTGAGGAGGTTATAAAAAGGCCGGAGGTCAGGGAAGCGCTGAGGCATGAAAGAGCAGCAAAAGAGATCAACAAAGTAGAGGAGCTTTTCACAGAAATCGCAAAGAACAGCCTTGCCGCTTACGGTTTGAAAGAAACTGAAAACGCAGCAGCAATCGGCGCTGTAAAGGAACTATTGGTTACTGACAATCTTATTCAAAAATCAAGGAATGAAAATTTCTATGGCAAATTGGATTATATAATGAAAACTGTTGACAAGACAAAGGGAGAGGTTGAGATTGTAAGCTCCGAGCATGAAGGAGGAAAAAAACTTGACGGAATCGGGGGTATCGCCGCAATCCTGAGGTTTAAGCTGAATTATTGACAAAAGATTTAAAAGAGTCATTCCTGTATCCATTTCAAAAAGAGGTGTATTATGCCAGACTACATAACTTCCATCCTGAAAGAGAGCAGAATTTTCTACCCTTCCCACGAGTTCAGCAGGAGGTCCCATATAAAAAACATACAGGATTACTCCAGGCTGTACAAAAAATCGATTGAGAATCCAGAAGCATTCTGGGCGGAAAAAGCAAAGCAATTGGAGTGGTTCAAGAAATGGGACATTGTATTCAGGAACGACCAGGGTTTCTTTAAATGGTTTGAAGGCGGCTATCTAAATGTGGCCTACAATTGCCTGGATAGGAACATTAAAGCCGGCAAAAAGAGCAAGGTCGCTTTGATTTGGGAACCGGAATCAGGCGAGCACAGGACATATACTTATGAGCAGCTGTTAAAGGAAGTCTGCAGATTTGCAAACGTGCTTAAGAAAAAAGGTGTCGAGCGCGGCCATGTTATTGAAATATACTTGCCAATGATTCCGGAGCTGCCAATTGCCATGCTGGCATGCGCTAGAATAGGCGCAATACATTCTGTTGTTTTTGCCGGCTTCAGCTCTGATGCATTGAAGGACAGGATCCAGGATTCAAAGGCTGAGCTGCTTATAACATCTGACGGCAGTTTTAGAAATGGAAAGATTGTGCCGCTGAAAGATAATGCCGATGCAGCGTTAAAAGAATGCCCGACAATCAAAAATGTGATTGTTGTAAAAAGAACAAATGCCCATGCTAATATCGAAAAAGGAAGAGATTATTGGTGGAATGATTTGATGGACGAAAAGGGGATAGCAGATTATTGCGAGCCTCAAAGCATGCATTCAGAGGAATCTTTATTCATACTTTACACGTCTGGAACGACTGGCAAGCCAAAAGGCATTTTGCATACGCAAGCGGGATATCTGCTTTACACATATCAGACGTTTAAATGGGTCTTTGACATAAGAGATGAAGATATATATTTCTGCACAGCAGACATTGGCTGGATAACCGGCCATTCTTATATCGTCTATGGCTCATTATCCAATGCGACAACCATAGTGATGTACGAAGGGTCGCCAACATTTCCCAAGCCAGACAGGTTCTGGCGCATAATTGAAAAATACAAAGTTACAATATTCTACACAGCCCCAACTGCCATAAGGGCTCTTGCAAAAGAAGGGGACTCATGGCCAAATCAATGCAGCCTGAAAAGCCTGCGCCTTCTTGGCACAGTCGGTGAGCCAATAAACCCTGAAGCCTGGATGTGGTATCATAGGGTTATTGGAAAAGAGCGATGCCCGATAGTGGATACATGGTGGCAAACTGAAACAGGCGGAATACTAATAACGCCATTACCAGGCGCTACTCCTCTAAAGCCAGGCTCAGCAGCAAAACCTTTTTTTGGCATAGTGCCTGATGTCTTAAGAGAGGACGGCAGCAGAGCCAATGCCAATGAGGGAGGCTATCTTGTGATAAGAAACCCTTGGCCCGGGATGTTAAGAACAGTCTGGAATGATCCTGACAGGTATAAGCATGCTTACTTTGAAAAGTTCGGGGTTTATTTAACAGGAGACGCTGCAAAAATTGATGAAGACGGCTATTTCTGGATTATGGGCAGGACCGATGACGTCATAAAAGTAGCTGGCCACAGGATCGGAAGCTCAGAGGTTGAGAGTTCATTGGTAAGC
The DNA here is from genome assembly GCA_964564925.1 of uncultured Methanosarcinales archaeon. Taxonomy (GTDB): domain Archaea; phylum Nanobdellota; class Nanobdellia; order Woesearchaeales; family GW2011-AR4. Next base: position 9,512 of record CAZMBY010000014.1, on the reverse strand, counting down.
CACGATTCAGTTGCAGAGGCAGCTGTTGTCCCTTTCCCTCATGAAATAAAAGGCCAGGCAATCTATGCTTTTGTTGTGTTAAAGAAAGGCATTAATAAAAGTGAAGAGCTGAAAGAAGAGCTTAAAAAGCATGTCAGCAACAAGGTTGGACCTATTGCAAAGCCCGATAAGGTGCAATTTGCAGATGACTTGCCAAAAACAAGGAGCGGCAAGATAATGAGAAGAATCCTAAAGGTAATTGCAGAAAATGGAACTGACTATGGGAATATAATGACATTGGCGGATCCGACTGTTGTGGATACTCTAGCGAAAAATCGTGTGAAATGAGCTTGAATACAAAAGATTTATATATTAGTTCTATGTATAGTGTAATAACTTATCAGTTATGATAAATACTTATCACTTTACAATGAAATTACCACTAACTGATAAAAAATGATAACATATTAATAGTAGTGTTTTTTATCCCCTACACAATAATAAAAAGGGGGTGTGTTTACATGATAGTTAAAGAAGAATTTTTGAGCAAACTGAGAAGGTTTTTTTCTTTGAACCTGTACGAAGTCAAGATATGGGCAGCTTTGCTGTCCAGGGGCGTTTCGACAGCAGGAGAGCTTAGCGACATAGCCAATGTCCCAAGGTCAAGAAGCTATGATGTTCTTGAATCTCTTGAGAAAAAGGGATTTGTTATCATGAAGCTTGGAAAGCCAATAAAATACATTGCTGTCCCTCCAAAAGAAGTTGTTGAGAGGGTAAAGAAGAACATACAGGACTATGCCAAGGAAGAAGTCAAGAAGCTGACTGACTTGAAGAACACAGAGATCATTGACGAGTTAAGCACCTTGCATACGCAAGGTGTTGAATTGGTTGAGCCTGCTGATTTATCCGGATCTCTAAGGGGAAGGCATAATTTGTATAATCATCTTGAATTGACAATCAGGAATGCAGAGGAAAGCGTTACTCTGATGACAACTTCCCAGGGATTCCTGAGAAAAGTTGAAGGCTTCAAGCCAACATTTGAAAAATTGAAGAAGCGCGGAGTAAAGATAAGGATTGCGGCTCCAATAACAAAAGAGAGCATGCAGGCTTTGAAAGAGCTCCAAGGCATTGCAGAAGTGAAGCACACAGACAACAAGGCAAGGTTCTGCATTGTTGACGGAAAAGAGATCATATTCATGGTGCTTGACGACACTGAAGTCCACCCCACTTATGATGTAGGCATTTGGGTGAATACACCATTCTTTGCAAGCGCACTGGAAAACTTGTTCGAGCTTGCTTGGAAGAGCATGAAGCCTGCATCAGAAGTTATCAAGAGATAATTTTTTTCTTCTTTTATTTTATTGTTTAATGCAAAAATATAAAAAATAACGCCCATTCTGCATACATGTGGACAAACTGGAACCTTACAGGAAAAAAATTGACGGAATCGATGAAGATATTGTCAAGTTTCTATTGTTAAGGTTTGATGCTGTTAATCAAATTTCAAAGATTAAAAAATCAGATAAAAACAAGATTATAGACAAAAAGAGGGAAGTAGAAGTCTTAAGAAATATCAAGAAAAATTCAAAACATCATGAAAAGTTCATTTCGGATATTTTCAAAAGAATAATCAGTTATTCGAAAAAAATCCAAAAATAATGGCACAAGAAAAATTAGTTTTGGAATTGAAGCAGAAGGCAAAGGAGCTTAGAAAGGAGATTATCACAATGATCTACAATGCCCAATCCGGCCATCCTGGCGGTTCTTTAAGCGCAATTGACATGCTTGTCGGATTGTATTATCACAAATTGAAAATTGACCCAAAAAATCCTATGTGGAATGAGAGGGATAGGTTCGTCCTGAGCAAAGGGCATTGCAGCCCTGCAATATATTCCGTCCTTGCAGATAAGGGATTTTTCCAAAAGTCTGAGCTTGATGGTTACAGGAAGATTGGCAGGATGCTTCAAGGCCATCCTGAGTTGAGCACTCCGGGGATTGACTTTGCAGGCGGCGCTCTCGGGCAGGGAATTTGCTTTTCACTCGGCATTGCACTTGCCTGCAGGCTGGATAAAAGGGATTGTCATGTCTATGCAATGATTGGTGATGGTGAATCGCAAGAAGGGGCGGTGTGGGAGGCAAGCATGGCTGCTGTCTTCCACAAATTAGAAAATTTGATTGTGATACTTGACAAGAATCAAGTGCAGCAGACCGGCAAGACAGAGGACATCATGGATGTCGGCAATGCCGCACTGAAATGGAAAGCATTTGGCTGGAATGTGATTGAAATAAACGGCCATGATATGCCGCAAATTGTCAAGGCTCTTGACAAGGCTACAAAATTAAAGAATAAAAGGCCTACAATGATAATTTCAAACACTATCAAGGGAAAAGGTGTTTCATTTATGGAATTAAATTACAAATTCCACGGCAAAGCCCCTAATGAAGAAGAGTACAAGAAAGCAATTGAAGAGATTGATAGAATAACTGTAAAAACCTCCAGATAATTGATTTTTATTCAAGAGTCTAATGATGGAATAACTGTTGACTAAATAAAACAAATTCAAACAAAATGGAACAAAAGCTAGCAACACGAGACGGTTACGGAAAGGCATTATTAGAATTGGGCAAGATAAATCCAAACGTTGTTGCCTTGGATGCTGATCTGAGCGACAGCACAAGGAGCGAGTATTTTGCAAAGCAGTTTCCTGAACGATTTTTTTCAATGGGGATTGCTGAGCAGAACATGATTGGGACTGCTGCGGGCCTTGCTTTTTCCGGAAAAATTGTGTATGCCAGCACCTTCGCCATTTTCAGCGAAAGGGCTTATGAGTTCACAAGGAATATCATTTCAAGGAACAGGCTAAATGTCAAGATTGCCGGAAGTCATGCGGGCATTGCAACAGGTGAGGACGGAAAAAGCGCGCAGGCAATTGAAGATATTGCCATCTACAGGGCCCTTCCAAACATGGTAGTGCTGCAGCCATGCGATTCAATAGAATGTGAAAGAATGGTTTTTGAGCTTTCTAGGTATGATGGGCCTTCTTACATGAGGATGCACCGCAATCCGGTTCCTGTGATTCACAGTCCAGATTACAATTTCCAGCTTGGAAAAGGTGAAGTCTTGAAACAAGGTAAGGACGCTGTTATCTTTGCGACAGGCACTTTGGTGCACGAATCCCTTAAAGCTGCAGAAATACTTGAAAGTGAAAATGTAAAGGTTTATGTGGTCAATGTCCATACAATAAAGCCCATTGATTCAAACTTAATTGCAGATTTGGCAGGAAAGACAAATTGTGTCATTACGGCAGAAGACCATAATATAATTGGCGGTTTGGGAAGCGCAGTCGCAGAGGTTCTATCTGAGCAGCATCCTTGCATTATGAAAATGATTGGCTTGCAGGACAAATACGCGGAGTCCGGAAAACCCGATGAGCTGTACAAGAAATACGGGTTGGATGCAGAGTCGATTGCTGAAGAAGTTATTAAGATTGTCAGCAAGAAAAAGTGATTGTTCTTTGTATTTAAAGAAATATTTAAATATTCCATCTTAAAATAGCCTTTAGATAATTTTGTTTGGGGGATTTACTTGAGAAAAAAGAGTTTAATTGGTCTTGTATTATCAGCTATATTTTTCTTTAATGTTAGCTTTGTCAATGCAAATGTTGTTATAAACGAATTTCTGCCAAACAGCGTCAATATAGATTATGAGTGGATAGAGATTTACAATGATGATTCCACAAGTGTCGATATTTCTGGCTATAACATTTCAGAGAATGGCGCGTCAAAGAACTTTACAATAAAAGATGTTGTTTTGGAGCCAAAATCTTTCCTTGTCTTGGTGCGAAGCGACGAAGTCTTCAACCAGACTTATGATGTAGGAGGATCCAAAATTATAGAATATGGGGATGTTGCCCCATCTTTAAACCTAAATGACGGGGGGGATAGCATATTCCTTTATGATTCAAACGGGCTGCTTGTAGACTCTGTCAATGATTACGCAAACCCGGGAGAGAATGTTTCATTGGGAAAACCTGAAGAAAGCGGCTCTGAAATAGTTAAGCTTTTATCCCAGACTCCCGGTGCAAAAAATGACAACTCCAACCCGGCAGTTGAATGGGTATACCCAAAAAACAACACATATGTGAGTTATCTTGTCAACATTGTCGTCAGGATAACTGATGACACGTCAACAATAGAATTTGTCATGGTAAATTTCAACGGCACAAATTACTCTATGTCCAAAAACAATAATGAGTGGTCTTATCTGTGGGATACGAGCTTGAACTTAGCGAAATCCTATGGTATAACTATATTTTTCAAAGACAGCAACAGCAAATACTATTCTGACAATATATTTAACATTGTGGTGAACAATACTGAAGTCTTAAATCAGCTGAATAAAGCCCCTGTGGTGACAGCAGTCAATTTGACTAGCACAGATCATTTAAAAAGAGCTAATGGCTCTTTGAGATTGTCATGGGCCTATAAGGATGATGACAATGATGCGATAACTGATAAAGAGATTATGTGGTATATTGATGAGTTAGAGCAAACAACATTAAAAAACTTCACTTCAATGCCATCCACAAAAAATGTGAAAAATCAGACTTGGGTTGCAAGTGTGCGAATTTTTGACGGCAAGAATTGGAGCCTGTTCTACAACAGCACATCAATTAAGATAGAAAATTCTGGTCCTGTTCAATCTGTGCCGTACATCACATCGAGTGACAGCAAAAACAGAAAAAACGGGACTTTGACATGCAACGGCGACGTGTTTGACTGGGACAAGGACAATGCATCAAGTCTGGTAAGGTGGTACAAAAATGGAATATTGGTGTTGGCTGCTGCAGGCTCATCCGCATTAAAGCATGGAAACTACTCAAAAAACGACAACATAATATGCGAAAGAGTCCCTAATGACGGTTTCATAAATGGGTCATCAGTAAACTCAACAGATTTCATGGTCATGAATAGCGCTCCTGTCCTTGTTTCAAATATCGAAGATAAAGTTTGGGCCCAAGGCACAACAATCCTGATTAATCTTATCAGTTCGTTCATGGACTTGGACGGTGACCAATTGACCTATACATTCTTGCCAATTGACAATATAACTGTTTCTATAGATAGCAATAAGAAAATCGCAACTCTTTCCCCTGATAAAGGTTTTGTTGGCACAAGAAGCCTGAAATTCACAGCATCGGATGGGACAGAAGGAGTTGAGTCAAATGAGATCATACTGACTGTCAATCCTGCATCTGGTGAAAATGAAGGAATAGGACTGACAGTTGAGGAAAAGGCTGAAAGCCAGGAAACATTGGCAGATGATTCAATTGAAAACCCTGATGCTGGTCCGGAGACAAACGAATCAATTGTCATAACCGGTCAAGTAATAAAGCCTGAAGATGGCGGCAAAAAAAATAAAATCAATTACATGTACTTTATTATACCTATTTTGATTGTTGCAGCTGCCGGCATTTATTTCTTCAGGAAGAGGATGCCAAAGAAAGAGGATTATCTGTAGGTTTGTCAAAATGGTTAATTGGATTGTTTATGGGATTATTGCATCAATATTTTTTGCATTGAATGCCATAGTGTACAAGGTTGCCGCGCAAAAAGGCAACTTTTCTCCCTATTACGGCAGCTTCATGTTCGGGCTTGGAGTCGTGCTGATATGTGGATTGTTCTTATTGTTTAAGCCGAGCTTTGAATTTGAATGGAAGTCCAGTGGATTGGCTTTGATTGCAGGCATGATTTGGGGGCTTGGACTTCTGGCTGTTGCCATTGCTATTGCAAAAGGTGGCGATATTGCAAGGCTTGCTCCTATTTATAACACAAACACAATACTGGCAGTTTTGCTTGCAATAATATTCCTGAAGGAGATTCCAGATGTCTCCCAGATTTTCAGGATAATTGCAGGAGCTGTGCTGATTGTTGTTGGGGCTGTTTTGGTGAGTGTTTGAATAAGGGAAAAGGTTAAAAATAAGAGTGTAATAATTATCCAATTTGTAATTCTAGTCTCTCAGGTTCGTCAGGCTGTGCTAGACATATAATATCACTTGCCCTTAATTCTACATCAGTTTTTAATTCGTGCACTGGAAAAACAAATTCACCTCTTTTAACATAAGTACCATTACTTGAATTCAAATCTCTTATATACCAATGACCTAACATATGTTTTGCTATCATACAATGATGTCTTGAAACTTTTAGGCTGTCAATGATTATATTTGAGTCTGAATGTCTACCTATAGCGATATGATGTTTCAACAGAAGTAAGGTATTACCATCCATAAATTGCACAGATTCAACCACATTTGGCAAATCCCTAACAATAACATCTCCCTCCATTCCTCTATTTGCTTGTCTATACCATGAACCATAAATTTTCCTTACTATCAGGCTCATACATAATCTTTTTGTAATGATATATATATATATCGAATTTTGAGTGCTACTTTAATTCCATATTAAAATAGTTTATAGTCATCCTTTGAGCAAACTACCACTGAACATCCTCACGTATAATATTTAAACTAATTCTACTCATTTTTTGATAATTTTTATCATTTAATCATCTCAAACAGGTTTCAACTGCCAAATTATGGTTTTCGCTGAAGCTGAAAATCATTTACGCAGCCTCAATCAATAAAACTCGGTGATTAAAATGATTTCAAATATGAGTAATCAAAAAATGGAATTAGGGGAATTTAATATAAATGAAGACGTGAAACAAGTTTTGTTAGGTAGTTTGCTTGGGGATGCTTGTCTTACAAAGACTTCTAAGAATCCATGTTATTGTTGTGGACATAGTCCTAAACAAAGAGATTACCTTTTCTGGAAAGTTGAAGTATTAGGTAAGCACTTTAGAGTCAAAACCAGATTTGCAAATAACGGTCCTAACCGTTTTATATATATTCTCAGAACAAATCATACAGAATTACTAAATAAATTACACAAGCTTTATTACATAAAATCTAATAAACCTAAAAGGAAATGGGAAAAGATAGTAAATCCGATAGTATTGGAAGAATTATGTCCTTTAGGTCTTGCTATTTGGTACTGTGATGATGGTTCGTACGATATAAGAGATAAATCTTGCACGTTATCTACTCAAGGTTTTTCTTACGAAGAAAACTTTTTACTTAAAGAGTATTTTTCAAGAAAATGGAGTATACCTGTTGTTGTTGCTAAAGATTATAGGAAATCTGTAAATAAAACCTACTATAGGCTAGTATTCCACAAAAAAGAAACTGAAAAATTTTTGAATTTAATAAAAGATTTTGTTCCAGAATCTATGACTTACAAACTAGGTCATATTTCAGATAAAAATAAAGAATTTATGGAGAGTGAAAATAAAAGATACAAGGCTATCAGAAAAGATTGGTATTACAACAATCATGACAAAGTTTTAGCAAAAGCGGAAAGGTATAGAGTAAATAACAGGCCTATAATCAATACTAAAAGAGTAGCTTATTACTGGAATAATCTTGAAAAATCTCAAATATCTGGCAGAGATACTATGAGAAAGAGGCGTTTGTTGTATAGAGAAAGAGTAAATTTTATAAACCATAATTACTATCACAGACATAAAGATATAATTAATAAAGAAAGGCGGGAAAGATTAATTAAGGATTCAGTATTTAGAGAAAAGAAAAACGAAAAGCAGAGGGAATGTTGGAATAAGAATAAGGAAAGGTATAATCAAAAAAGAAAAGATGATTACCGGAGCAATAAGAGTAAGATTAACGAGCAAAGACGTGAATATTACTTGAAAAATAGAGCTAAGATTTTAGATATGGTTAAAAAGTATCAACAAGAAAATAAAGCAATAATCAGTCAAAGGAGAAAAGAAAGGAATAAACAATTAAAGGTGAATTGACTATGCAGTTATTTATTGATAGTGCTTCAATCGAAGAAATCCGCAAGGCCGTCGAGACTGGAAATTGTGACGGCTGCACAACCAATCCTAGTTTAATCATGAAGGAAGGTCGAGATTACAACGAAACATTAAAAGAAATCTGCTCAATCATAAAAGGACCTGTAAGCGCGGAAACTATTTCATTGGATGCTGAGGGCATGGTGAGAGAAGGCATTGCTTTTTCCAAGATAGCAAAGAATATTGTCGTCAAAGTTCCAATGACAGTTGAAGGCATGAAAGCCTGCCAGAAGCTTGCAAAAAAAGAAATTAAGGTCAATGTAACCCTTTGCTTCACTGCAAACCAGGCTTTGCTGGCGGCAAAATCAGGGGCTTTTTTCATAAGCCCTTTTGTCGGAAGGCTGGATGATATTGGAGAGGTAGGAATGGACTTGATAAAGGACATTAAGCTAGTTTACAGCAACTACAAGTTCACGACACAGATACTGGTTGCTTCCGTAAGAAACGTTAATCATGTTCTCGAAGCTGCAAAGATAGGCGCAGATGTCGCAACAATGCCATATCCTGTCTTTGAGCAGCTGTTCAAGCACACATTGACAGATGCGGGGATAAAGAAATTTCTTGAGGATTGGGAGAAAGTGCCGAAGAGGAAATGAACTTTGTTTAATAATTGTTTTTGTCTTTCAATTCATTTTGTATTCCTTCAATTTACTAAAAGTTTTTGATAATACTCCCCTACTTATTGACTGCTGTCTGTTAAGTAATCGTTGTTGCAAAAAATCATATTCATATAAAATTTTCTTATTTCTTAGAAGTGTAATTCTCATTACGTGGTTTGTAAACACTAATCTTGGTTTTGCCTTTAGATAAAACCATATTCGAAAAAATTTAAATAAACCCATTTTTAAAGCAATAGTTGTGTGTGGTTTATAAGACCTATTGATATGTTTAACATAACAATAAGATTTTATTGATTTTAATAATTCTTTACGAAATTTAAGCAAATCATCATCTGGTTGAACTTTAACAAAAACAACAAAAAATGGGAATATACCAAACCCATCAACTGTAAACTTCATTAGATTATATCCAGAGCATACTTTTTTAAAATCTGAAATCAACCATCTTTGTTTCTTTGTTGTGAAGGGCTGTATCAAGGTTATATGCGGAACCTTATGATACTTCCTAAGACAAAATCTATTATCTACTTCATTGATTAAGTTTTTAATATTATGTTTCGCTTTACCAAAGTACCTTATTTCAATATAATAATCTGACTTCTGTTTCATTTCTTCTTTTTACGTATTGAAAGTAAATATCTTTCGAGCTTTTCAACATACTCGTGATTTTCAGTTACTTTTTTAAAAATAAACAGAAATATAATGATGATAGACAATTTTTCTAACCACGGTGTATAGGATGGTATGTATTGCCTTAATAAATCACTAACTAATTGGATAGATGTTAAAATTATGATAATTACTATGCCTGTTGCTAGCGCTATATTTACAGATTTTTCTTCTTCTACGCCATGTAATCTCTCAACCATATATATTTAGATAGAAATAATATGTTTAAATAACTATATGCCAGATACATTACTGTAAAGTAAACTTCTTAAGTGTCTTATCTTACATTTTGATAAACGGGGTCGAGA
>CAZMBY010000013.1:0-24414 GCA_964564925.1 uncultured Methanosarcinales archaeon | reverse complement strand
ATTCCGCACACAATCTCTGTCGCAAGAGCATTGCAAATGCTCAAAGGCTACAGTTCTTATGCTTTGCTTAAAAAGCACCCATGGCTTCGCAGATATTTCCGGAAAGGACATTTCTGGAGTCCTGGGAAGTTTTTCCGTTCAGTTGGGAACGTGACTGCAGATGTTATACAACATTAAATCTCACAATCCCAAGGTGGCTGGAATTTTGAGCAACAAAGGAAAGTTACTTCCTTTGCTTAATTTCCGGATACCCCGCCCTTTAGGGCGTGGGTGATTCATTTTTATTCCTTATCTTTTCTGTTATTTCTTTTATATTTCTTTGTTTTTCTCTTTCTTTTAATATCTCCAACGTTTTTCTATCTAAAATAACACAATTATTACGAGCATTACAAAGACCACCTCCGCCACCAGAACTGCTCCTAGAAACCTCTTGTCCCTGCTCATTAAATGTTACAATAACTGCTTGTCCTCTCTCATCAACTTGAAGTTTTTCATAATAATTCACCTCTGTTTTTGATTATTATTGATGGTGAAACTTTTGAATAATATTTTTTTATAAAATTGTATCTAGAAAAATAGTATTTATTGCTATCAACCTCTTTTTTTATAACAATTGAAATCCGCCTCTCGAAATTACTAATAAACATAGAATATTTAAATATTTTTTCTTTATTTTAATCAGATGAGTAATCAGAAGAATACCAGAAGCAAAAAAGTATTCTTACTCATTTCTCAAAATCAAAAAATCTTTTTAAAGTCCCATCTTGCAGCCATTGGCTGTACCTTTCATAATCCTGTTCTGTATCAAACTCAAGCCATCCCCTAGTTATCCTTATGGGCATCACTATGTGGCCTGAATTTATTATTGCCTGCAATAACGAGGTCATATAGGCTTTCTTAAATGTTTTTGAGCGCAGCCAAGGAGCACTTTTTTCATAGTACTTCTCCCTGTTTTCATGGTAAACTTTTTTCATGATTTCAACGCCTTTTTTTGATAACTTTACCAGGCCGACATACCTAACCTTTGCTTTCTCAGGCTTGCAGCTTGCTTCTCCCAATTCTGTTATCCGTCCTTTTTGAATCACCAAGCTCTCTGTATCATGCTGGGGGTATTCAAGCCTTTCTTTCCAATAATCAATATAATCAGAATCAACAGCAACTCCAATATCGGCTTTGCTTTTCACAACAATTTTAATCACATCTTTTTGATATAAAATGTCTGAATAGCAGACAATAATATCATCATCCATCTCTTTCTCTGCCGCAAAAAGAGTCTCAACCATATTTGTATTCGCATAGTCCTTATTTGTGTAATATTTCACTCCTGATATTTTTATCCTGTCCGGCATATGCCCTTTGACTATGGAAATATCTGTAATTCCGCACGACCGCAAAGTTTCAACCTGCCATTCAATCAAGGCCTTTCCATTGAACGTAAGCATGCATTTTGGCATATCATTGGTGTATCTCCCAAGCCTTGTGCCCTTTCCTGCTGCAAGAATTATTGCTTTCATATGTTAACACCTTTTCTTCTTAATGATTGTTCAAGTGAAGTGTAATCTCTTAATCCATCATCAAAGTAAATCCCATCTATTCCGCTGGCTGATGCAACCTCGCAGTTTTTCTTGTTGTTGTCAATGAAAACAGAATTTCCATATCTGCCCTTAACCATGCTAAAGAGCTCCGGGTCAACTTTTAGCATCTTAAGCTCTTCTGAGACAAGAATGAAATCAAATTCAATATGGACTTTATCTAATAGGATAGTGCTGACTCTCTCACTATTATTATCAGTTATGATGCCAATCTTAAACCCAACATCCTTAACTTTTTTGGCTAACTCCAGCATTCTCAAATCTATTGGTGTGTTAAGGTACATCTCTTTCCTCGCATCTTTAAATTTTGCAAAGTCTATACTTAATCCAATATCCCTCAAAAGCCCATAAAAAATTTCCCAAAATTCATCCAGAGATATATCACCCCTGCAAAGATCCCAGCTGTTTGAATTTCTATATGCAATAAGGGCGCTTTCAAACCTTATACCAAACAAACTCTCTACTGCCTTGCATATACTAGTCCCGGCATCCTTATCTGTGGTTAGGACTCCATCAAAGTCAAAAAACACTGCTTTAATCATTTATCCCAAAAAAATTTTCTTTCAATAAAAGCCTTCACAAACTTTTCATCAGCCAAGGAATCGGAACCCTTCCTTTCAGGATGCCACAGTATGCCTGCCATTGGATATTCCGGATGGTAAATCCCTTCTGTTATTCCGTCTTCGGACAATGCAAAGCTCCTTAATTTTTTTGAAATGCTATTTTTGTCAACCCCATGGTTATGGAAAGAATTGACAAAAAACTCCTTTTTTCTATAGAGCTTTATGGCTTTTGGATCTATAATCTTCACTCTGTGCCTGGTTGCTACGTGTCTCACTCCACTAATCTCATCTATTTTTTGAATGATTTTGCCCCCAAAAAATACATTGAGCATTTGAGTGCCCCTGCATGTTGCAAGCAGGGGGATCTTCCTGTTAATGGATACCCTGATAAGGGCCGCTTCAGTCCTATCCCTCTCTCTTGAATAGTTCTCACCAAGGTTCTTGCCCTTGTATAATGAAGGTTCTACATCATCACCTCCTGTAAGAATAATCCCACTTATCTTCATCTTTTCAAAGTAATCATCAACATTATTGGAAACATTTGGAATAGGGATAATGGTCAAGCCAAATTTTTCATAGTATTGGATATAGCTATTCTCAAGAGAGTCGACATAGCCATGGTCAGCTTTCCTGTGCCTCATGGATATTGCAGTTATCATTCTTGGTCCAGGATTATTATTTTTTTAAGCCTGCAGTCCAGGACAACAGACCTGCATGATTTAAGCTTGTCAAATATCTCGCCGCATCCAATTGCTGCCGGCAATCCAAACTCTGCGGAGCGTATCGACATGTGGGATGCAACCCCTCCATATTTCGTTATCAACCCTGAAGGCTGCTTTGTGAAAATCCAGTCATATCCGGGATCTCCATTTTCAAGCAACACTATCCTTCCCTTTAAATCAATATCTTTATTGTGATGGCTGTCTATGTATGCAAGTGCAGACTCCACTTTCTTCTGGGTTATGAAATTAGGCCTTGGAGAGTAATAAGTTATAACATCAAAATCATCCTCAGAAAAGATTACAGGGGGCAGCAATATGCAATCATTGATCTCTCTCTCCTTGGCCCTTTTTGTTATTTCAGAAGCCCACCTATTTGCAATAGCCTTCTCGCTCAAGCTTAGATTAAGCAGGAAATCTGTGTCCAAGTAAGCCAAATCACTTCTTGAAAACCCAAGGCTTTTGCCTGCTTCTGCAATCAGCTCAATAGCGTCGCTCAGGCTTTTGGTGAATTCAAACTTTGACAACTCTCTTGCTTCGATTGAAGACCTGGCAAATTCCAAAAATTGGCCCGAGTCAAACTTCAAGCCATGCTTTCTTAGTGATTTTGTTATCTCATCTTCTGTCCTTTTGCTTACGTTGAAGCCGCTCTTCTTTTCAGCAATAGCCTTAATATTGCCGGCATTTGCAAGTAATGAAGGATTCTTGTCATACCTCAAGCTTGTTATGTCATAAGTTCCAGGCCTTAAATGGCCATAGGCCTTGAAAAATTCCTCCTTGCTTACTTTTCCTGCCAAGAAATTATTGAAGTCAGTGCCCATTATTGTAGCTACTGTATTTATCGACTTTAAGAAATCATCATAAAACTTTTTGTCAATTGTCTTTTCATTGACAAGGCTTTTCAGCATTATCTTTCCTATAAATGCAAGCCTCGCGAGCCTTGAAAACTGCACTGTGCCGTTTTTTCTGCAGTCGTCAAGGAGCCTCTTTGCGCATTTCAACAGAAGTTTTGTATTCTTAGAGGATTTTGTTTGATCTTTTGCATCCTGCCTTGCAATATCCATGCTGAATACTTCATTAAGATCTCTCCAAATCGAGTTTTTAGATGATTTAACAAGGGAGTTTGTAAGCTCAATCAATTTTTCTTTTAATTCCATAACCTCATTTCTTGTAAACCCCGAATCAAGAAGCTCATTTGACCTTGGGCCAAAAGAGAAATCATAGCATGTGTGCAAAATCTCAAACTCAACTTTGTCTTGCAGCTCAGGATTGTTTTTCAGTTTCTTGATGTAAAAATTCACGAGTTTTTCCCTCAATTTTTGGCTTATGCCTGCCGGAGTGAAGGAATTGAAAGTGTTTCTAACGTTGACATAAGGCTTATTGCCAAACAAAACAACAAGCTTTGCAGGACTGACATTTGTATAGCCCTGGGAGGTTCTTGCTTCATGCCAGGCACTGTCTGTTATAATATAGTCATACAGGGAGTAATCAAGAAAGTTGGGGTTGTCTCCAATTATCTCAGCAGGGTTCCAGTCTGGCATGTCGCCAAAGCAGTTCGCAGCGCCTGCAAGATGCGACTTTTTTGATAGTTCAACAAATCTATTCTTCAGCTCTTCCACCCTTCTCTTAATCACCTCATCGTCAACTATTGTCTTTTTGCTTGTTGCCAGAGGCCTCACTTGGAATATCATCACATTATTTTTTTTATCTGTTGCAAATTCTATATCAAGGCTGTCTTGTATTATCGACTCGATTTCCATGACAGAATCCATGAGCCTTTTAAATTTCTCAGGAAATTTATTGCAAAACCTTGAAATTTTGACAGTTTTGCCTCCTGTGCCTTTTGTCACGCTGTCTGTCCTTCCGCTTTCATCATAGTTTATCACATAATAAGGATGGTTTTCAATAGTCCTTGTAAAAACGACTCCGCTTAAAGCTACGTTTTGCGTTTGCTTCTGGACTAAAACCTGGTTGATCATATACTCAGAATCTTTGTCCTTGTATGAACCTATCACTTTTTCAACTGCATCCTGGATCATTTTGGAATTGTTTGAAGGAACGTCCAGCTCACTTTGGAAATAGCCTGCCATTGAAGTTTCTGCCGCATCCTCGTTTATTGCCGAGCTTCTGATCACTATTTTTGACGGAGAGAACTGCTTGGCTATCTTCCTTATCAAATCTGTTCGCTCTTCCTTCCAGTCTATGACTGTAAAAACAAGCATATCTTCAATAATTGATTTCTTGAGCAGGGGCTTGAGGAATTTCAGCGTGTCAGCCTTGGAGACAAAAACAGTGCCTGCAAGCTTCCTTGGGTTATGATCCGTGAAGTCTTTTAGCTTGAAGTACCTTACAAATTCCTCAAGGCTGTGAAACCTGTCTTGGTACCTTTCGATAAGGCTGTTTATTATCCTGAAATCTGAAAGTTTTGTATAGTAAGGGTGTGTCACCAGCCTGCCTCCTATCCTTTTGAGGTACTCAGCTCCTGAGGCGCTCCTCCAGTCATCTCCATGCACTAGTATCAGCACTGCATTTTTGAATCTCTTATGTATCCTTTCTAGGTTTTTTGCCGGCTCTATATCATTCTGAACCATCACTTCGTCAATAAAGTTAAGGCTGGACAGGATGGCTTTTCTCTCATTGAAGCTCATGGTTAGCTTTTTCTTCCAAAATTTAGCAGCCCTGTCAGTGAGAATCCCACAAATAAAATAGTCCCCTTGTTTACTGGCAAATTTCAATGACTGCAGATGGCCATAATGAAAAATGTCCAATACGACTGGGATATACACAACAGTCCTTATTTCCTTTCCCTTCATGCAGTCATTGAAGGTTTAAAAAACATTTATAAAAGTTGCTATTAAGAAGGCAATAATCACCTGCTTTTCACACCTTTCAATACACCATTCCGCTTTAAATTATCATATATGGCTTTCGCTATGATTTCATTTCCAAAATTGCTGTAGTGGCCTCCATACTCATTATCGTCCGAATAGATTTCATCCAGATCCCTGCGCTCAATGAGAAATTCTGTCAGGTCAATTGTAAGTATTTTTTTCTTTATTGCGTTGACAAAACTATCGTAATACGGCCCTTTTTTCCTGATGAAAATCAAATCGTCCTTTTGAGGCATAAACAAAAAGACAGGAATAAATTTTTCTTTCTTTGCATAATCTGCAAATTCTCCAACAAGCATCTCCATCAGTTTTAAAGCATGCCTGTCCTTGGTAAAAAGGTCGTACCTAAGCTTAAGATTTACCTCCATTATCACTTTCATGGGCAGCGGATACGCATCAAGCTCTTTTTCCATTTTGAACAATCTTGAAATCAATATATAAAAAATAATCCGGAAATTCCTAAAAGGGTCGCTTAATATTGAGATTAGATATGGAAACCTTACCATGTCTTCCTTGAATTTTGTTTTATAGAAATGATCATAACTCCTGATTTGAGTGATGTATTTTTGATACTCAAAGAATTTCTCTTCTTTGTCTATAAAGTTCTTAATTAGCCTGAGCTTTCCTTTTTCTATTGCAAACCTTGGCTTGAATCCAAATGTGTTTCCAAACTCGTTGTAGTGCTTCCATACGCACAGGACTCTGGCAATTGTTGATGGCACAACTCCCATTACCACTATTTTTGTCCTGTTTTTTGGGTACTCCCTTTTCATCCTTAGAAAAGCCTGGTCCAAGCCATAGTTTCCTACTGAAAAATTGAGTATGTTGGTCTTGGTTAGCTCTGAAAGGTGCCATTGGCAAGTCTCATTGTCATTCACCTGCCTTGCAAAAAGAAAGGAATCGCCGTAAAATGATATCTTAATAGGCATTCTCTCATGCCCGGGGTTTTTCCTCGATCCCCTTGAATCAATATGAAACCTTGTTTTGCCGTATTTGCCGATCTCCTCTTTCCATGTATTTGGCTTTCTCACCCATCCCAGCTCTTCATCATAGCCTATCTTCTTGAATTTTTCAAGGCCTTCTTTGCTTAGCACAGGCAACTCGTCCTTTGGGGTTATGAGCCACTGAAAGCCCTTCCTCAAATTAGTGATGAGTGCATAGGAAATAATTTCAAGCACAGTCAAAACTATTAGGTATGCTCCCAGCATCTTATAGGAATAAGCCCCAAGAATTATTCCAATCAAAATAAAAATTATTGATACTATAACAGCATTCAGTTTTTTCATAGGCCGAGTTATTGTATAAGTTATTTAAATATTACTTTAATTTTAGATGAAGTTTCTGTTGAAATTATTTCAGAATGGATATTGAATAACAAGAGACTACAGCAAATATTTCAAGATAAGCTTTAAATAGTGCATTTAAGTACTTTTTTTTATGAAAATATTGGTAACTGGCGGAAGCGGCCTGCTTGGAAGCGCTTTGTCATTTCATTTTAAGGATTTTTTTGAGGTTGTCTCCACTTATACCTCTCACGAATTCGCCATAGACGGCTGCAGCACGATACAACTGGATATCACTGATTCAAGCGCTACAGAAAATATCATCAAGGGAATTAAGCCTGATGCAATAGTGCATGCAGCGGCACTTGTAGGTGTCAATATATGTGAAAAAAAGCCTGAACTGGCTTACAATGTAAACGTTGAAGGGACAAGGAATATCATAAATGCATCAAAAAAAACAAATTCAAAAGTCATTTACATCTCAACAGACTATGTTTTTGACGGGAATAAGGGCAACTACAGTGAGGAAGACAAGCCAAGCCCCCTCAACGTATACGGCAAAACCAAATATGAAGGTGAGCTACTGATAGATGCAAGAAAGAATGCAATTATAAGGACATCAATATACGGATGGAGCATAATAAAAGAGAAGAGAAGCTTCTCGACATGGATTATCGATGACTTAAGGAATAATAGTCAAATCAATGTTTTCAAAGACAACATAAACTCGATGATGTTGGTGAACAATCTGGCGGAGGCCTTAAGGGAAACCATAGGCAAGGATCTCAGCGGCATAATTAATATAGCATCGAGGGATAGGATTAGCAAATATGATTTTGCACTCAAGCTTGCTCAAATTTTTGAACTCGACAGAAACCTGATAAGGCCTATCGGGAATAATGATGCTCCGGGCTATGAAAAAAGACCTTTGGACGTGTCTTTATCTGTCTCGAAAGCAAGAAAACTTTTAAAGACCAAACTGCTGAGCTCGGAAGAAAGCATATCCCAACTGAAAAAACTTGAAACTGATGATTATTTGAAGAATTTTAAGGTGATGTAAATGAAAAATATAGAGACTAAAAAGCTTGTTAAGCATGTAGATGAAAGGGGATGGCTTGCGGAGATATTCAGACCTGAAGATGTGAAAAACACAATGAAAGGTCAGATCACGGTAACAACAGCGCATCCCGGAATAATAAAAGCCAACCATTACCATAAGAAAATGAATGAATGGTACTGTGTAATGAAAGGAAAAATGAATCTGGTGCTGAAAGACATGAAAACTGGAGAAAAGAAAGAGATTGTTTTGAGCGACGAAGATTTGAAAATAATAAAGATAGAGCCTTGGATAGCGCATGGCTTCAAGAATATAGGCGATGACATGCTCTTTGTGCTGATGTACATAGATAAGCCGTTTGATCCAAATGATACAGACACTTTTCCAGAGGCTGTTGTTTGATGGAAAGATTAAGAAAACTCAACATAGGATGCGGCAACGCTCCAAAGAAAGGCTTTATTAACCTTGACAAGGAGAGGCTGAAAGGAGCTGATGTCGTCCATAATCTTGATAAGTACCCATGGCCTTTCCCTAACAACTACTTTGAAGAGGTTTATGGCCAGGATGTCATAGAGCATTTGCAGGACTTGTTTAGGGCCATGAATGAGATTCACAGGATATGCAAAAATGGCGCCATAGTAAGATTGATCGTGCCTTACTGGCACTCTTCAGCAGCTTTCTACCCGAACCATAATTATTTCTTTAATGTGGACAGCATGAAGGCTTTTACAGAGCCTGACAGAAGCTATGACAACTATTTTGGGTTTAAGATGGAAAAGATAGTGTTGTGCCCATCAAAAATCGGATGGGCAATCCCCCCAATCCCTGTGCCGAAATCTTTATTCCCAAATGCCCTTGATTTAAGGCACCTTGTCAGCTACCTTCTGGGAGAGATAATCCTTAAGATAGATTTTACAATGAAAGTTGTTAAGAAATAGGTGCTCAAGTTAAAAATCAATTTTTTCCTAAATTAAGAAGGGCTTTTTGAGGATGTACTTTTCGCTGAATACTTCAAGGATGAAAGAGTCACTTGCGCTGCGCAATTTCTGAGCTTCCTTCCTTTTTCCAGTGATTGCCATTAAATGAACAACTATCCAGCCCATGGCGGCAATTCTGGCAAAGGCATTCTTCATTTTTAGTGTCAGAACGTCCTTTATTATAGTCCCCAATCTTGCCAATACAACAATCGGAGCGTACAACAATAGATTTTTTACAGAAAATATCTTGAGGAAGGTCATCAGCAGATTCCTTTCCAGTAGAAATGTATTCTTTGCAGGTGTGCTGAACTTTTTTGTTGTTACAGAATGCATGTGGTAGCAGACAGCTTTCGTGACTAGGACGATTTTCATTCCTATCAGCCTGATCCTCAATCCCAAATCAAGGTCCTCTGCATAAATGAAATAATCCGGATCAAACAAATAGCCATACTTTGATATGATTGATTTCCGTATCATGCCTCCTCCAAGGTATGGTATTATTTTAGTTGGCTTATCATCATCCTTCTTATAATGGCCGCAATACATAGTTCTTGAGACCCACGTTCCTCCGGAGACAATACTCTTGTCGTAAAAGTTCACGGCATTGTGCGCAACCATCCCTATCGAATTGTCTTTTTCTATCTCCTGGATGAGGTATTTTAGGCAGTTTTTGTCAAGAGTCAGGTCGTTGTTCAAAAAATATATGTATTCCCCTCTGCAGTGCTTTAACCCGGAATTTATGCCAACATAGCCCATATTTTTATTGTTTTGCACAATCAGCATTTTTGGGTATCTTTCCTTTAGAAACTCAATGCTTCCATCAGTTGAGCCGTTATCTACGATAACAACCTCATACCTGTCTTTTGGATATTGGAGCTTAAATAGGGACGGCAAACAGATTTCTAGGATATTCTTTCCATTGTAGTTCACAACCAGCAAAGAAACAAAAGGGAACTTAGATTTTCTTTTCATTTGCCTTGCTTGAAAATTTTTTGTCCAAGAGCTGCAGCATTTGCTCTCTGTTTATGTTGCCTTCTTTTATAAACAAAGGCGATTTTTCCGGGCCCTCATTAAAAAGCAGGTCTATCACTGATAAATTCGGCACGAAGTTATTAAATTTTTGTTTATATACGGGGTGGTTATATTCATGAAAAAAAACTTTGATATCTTCTTTTTCCCATAGCTCCTTGTCTGCATAGCTCTCTCCCATCTGGCCGAAAACGTAAATGCCCGCATTGAAATTTTTGCACAGATTGATCAGGTACTGATTTTTGGATCCAGAAATATTAAGCTTTGAAGCCTTGAAAAATTTCACATCAATCTTTAACTCTTTCAGAAAAAGCATCATCAGCCCTTCATTCAGGTCCATCAGGCATTCATAGTCTTTATTCAAAATATGCTCTATCCTCTTGAAATAATAATCAAAAAATTCAGTGTTTCTGTAAGAATAGGAGATTGCCTTCAGATGCTCGCTTTTCCAATTTGTGCTATTTTTAATCTTTACATCCTTTAGCAATTCTGAATCAGATTCTTGCGTTGGCACTTTCAGCCATTTGAATCCATCAGGGGTCTTAATCTTGTTTCTTGAGTCGTACGACCTTGGGTTATACTTGACTGTATCCAATGAAACATAGATATCGCAAAGGGAAATCCGATGAAACAGTCCAAGCCATGGCAGATACCCGGTTTGATGGTCGCACAAGACTATCACTTCTTCTGATATCATTTTATGAATTGATAAATTGAAAATTATCGCCTTCAAAATATATTAATCCACCCACCTAATGATCTCGAAGGCTTCAGCATACTTTGTATTGATAGCAGCGCCCCTTATGCTGGCAACGTGCTCCAGCATTTCAGGGCTTCTCATGCCCCTAACCTCGGTTCTGTATTTTGAATAAGCCAGCATCTTGCTCTTTATATCCAATGGAACAAAATAATTTAAGTCCATAATCTTAGGATTCCAGACGGCATTATGCGACATTTCATAAATTAGCACCCTTTTTACAAAAAAATTCTTGTCATGAGGCCTTAAGGCGATTATGGCCGCATGGTGTATTGCCTTGTGGTCCTGATTGTAGTCGGGGCAGGGAATAAACACACTTTGCGGCTTGATCTTGTTTATCAGTTTTTCGAAGATATCTATAAAATCATTCTCTGTATAGTAATTTACCTTGCTTTTCAAGTTGCAGTCGTATTTAAATCCAAAAACTTTTGACGCTTCATCCAGGCACTTTAATCTTTCGGTTGTTGAAGCCGAATCTGCCGGAAATTTGCTTTCATCAACTCCGCAGATATAGACAAATGAGTCTTTATCCAGCACGCTTGCACATCCCAAAACCTCGTCATCAGCGTGAGGAGATATCATGAGCTTTTTGAATTCCAAATTTTTCACCAATGATTTGAAAATTAAGCCTCTTTTTTAAACTTTCTGTCAGGAAATGCTTCAACTTGTCATAAGCATGGTGTTATTTGCCGGAAACAATCAATCCTTTTTCCATCAAATACTTTCTTCCAATCTTTGAAGCAATTTTATAACCCATCTTTAAATAGAAATGGAATGCAGGATTGCTGCGCCATACCTGCAGTTTGATTTTATTATAGCCCAGCGTTTCAAAATATTTCATTAAGAAGTGCCCGATCTTTTTCCCCTGGTAGTCTGGCGAAATGAATATCCTGCTTACATAAAGCGCGCCTTTTTCATATATGTCCGGGGAGATATGGTAAAAGCCTATCCTCTTTTTGGCTATTATAAGAATTACAATCTTTCTATAATTTTTGTAAAAAATCTCATCAAACTCTGCCTTGCCCACCATGGCATACTTTGGGACATAAGGAAAAAGCATTTTCCTCGTCAAACTGTAAACGAAAGAATAGTCTTCTTTATTGCACTTTCTTGTTATTATTCCAAATGGATTTTTCATTATAATTTAATAAAAAATATCATTTAAATAATTATTGATTTTTGCATAATCAGAGGCAACTGGACGACTAATCATGATATAATAAAAAGGACTTGCCTTTCCAATCTTCATATTATGAGAGCATCAATGAAATGGCTTAACAGCAACATTTATATATCAAACTTGGTTTTTTTCGAGGATGAAAACAGTAACTATTGTCGGCCTTGGTTATGTGGGGTTGCCTTTGGCATGCCTATGCGCTGAGAAAGGATGCAGGGTTTACGGCTTCGATGTAGACAGCAAAAAAGTCGGGCTTGTAAACAGGCAGATGAGCCCCATAGATGATGAATATCTCATCAATGCTCTAAGAAATCTGAAAAATAAGATTATAGCAACATCGAATCCTGATGAGTGCATAGCAATCTCCGATGTTGTCATTGTCTGCGTTCCAACCCCTGTTGACAGGAATAATCTTCCTGACTTGACTGCAGTCATGAATTCAGTCTCAACAGTTTCAAAATTTATCAGGAATGGGGCCTTGCTTGTCATAGAATCCACAATTTATCCGGGCACGATAGAGGAGGTAGTTTTGCCTATATTGCAGAAGGAAAATTTCAATGCGCTGAAAAATGACATATTTGTGGCCCATTGCCCGGAAAGGATAGACCCTGGCAACAAACAATTCAGGGTCAACAATCTGCCAAGGGTTGTTGGGGGCATAACCAAGGAAGCCACGAAAAAGGCTGCTGAATTTTACAGGTCTATCATAGACGCTAATGTTACCGAAGTAAGCAACCTGAAAACAGCTGAAGCAACCAAGATCATGGAAAACACATTCAGAGACGTGAATATCGCATTTGTGAACGAGATGGCACAGAGCTTTGATAAGGCAGGCATTGACATTATTGAGGTCATTCAGGTTGCTTCAACAAAACCCTTTGCATTCATGGCGCATTATCCCGGTGCTGGCGTCGGTGGCCATTGTATCGCACAAGACCCCTATTATATGATAGAAAGAGGAAAACAGCTTGGCTTTAACCATGAATTTTTGAAGCTGGCGCGCAAGATAAACAACAATATGCCGCATTACACAGTTGAACTTCTCGAAAATGAGTTAAAGAAAATAAAGAAGTTGCTCAAAGGCGCTAAAGTTGGAGTGCTAGGAGTTTCATACAAGGCAAATGTCGATGACACAAGGGAAAGCCCCGCTTTTGAAGTTATAAATATACTTAAGGCTAAAGGCTCAGAAGTTTTTGTATTTGACCCCCATGTCAAGAATCAGAGCAATGTAAAGGATTTGGCTGAATTATTGAACAAGTCCGATTATTTGGTTTTAGTTACAGATCACAAGGAGTTCAGGGAAATGGACTTAGAGAAGCTGAAAAAGAGCAAGATTTTGGTGATTATAGACGGCAGGAACTGCCTTGACAAGGAGAAGATAAAGTCAATGGGGATTCTATATCACGGGATTGGAAGATCCTGATGAAAAATGAACCCCTTGCTAAAATTCATTTATAAAAAAAGATCCCGGTATTATTCCGATCTGGTAATTGGCTATATAAGCAAAGGGGAGAAAGTTCTGGATATTGGGGCAGGAAGCGGATTTATATCAGAAATTTTAAGCCATAAGGCTAAGGTCACACTCTTAGACCTCAAGGACTACAACCAGACCAAACTGCCTTTAAAGATTTATGACGGCAAGAAAATACCGTTCAAAGACAAGAGTTTTGACACTGCATTGCTTTTGACAGTCTTCCATTACATCCCAAATCAGGTTGAGTTTCTAAAGGAAGTAAAAAGAGTGTGCAGCAGGATTATTATCGTCGATGACATCTATGACACGTTATTTGGAAAATTAATGGTCAATCTTAACGATGCTGTCGTTTCGAACACGGTCGGCATCTTCACAAGATTTTATTTCCTCAAGGATGAAGAGTTTAAGGGAATGTTTAAAAAGGCCGGCGTGGAATTGGTTGATTCAAAGGATGCAAGAAGCTTCCTTCAAATCACAAGGCAAAAAATTTATGTATTAAAGGCATGAGCAAGAAAACAATCTTTTGGCTTATTGCTATAATCTCTTTCGCAATCATACTCAGATTAGTCTTCTTCAGCGGAATAGGCGGCTCTGATGATGTCTTATACACAAACTATGCTTACCAATTGTCAAAAGATGACTTCTCTTTTCCCGCAACCCATCATGGAACACGCTTGGGATTTCTGTATGTAGTGGGATTTCTGTATGCATTATTTGGAGTAAATGAATTTTCATCAAACATACTTATATTGGCCACATCAATTGCCGGAATTGTATTGGTATTTTATTTTGGCAAGGAATTTTTTAGCGAAAAAACAGGGCTGATTGCGGCATTTTTGCTTTCCTTTTTTCCGCTTGATGTAATATTTGCGACAAAGCTTTTGCCTGATCTGCCCTCGGCATTTTTCCTTAGTCTGGGAGTCTTCTTTTTTCTTGCCGCGGAAAAACATGAAGCCAAGCCGAAATCAAGGCTGCATTATGTTTTTTCAGGGTTGTCAATTGGAGTTGCTTATCTATTTCGGGAGAGCGCGATTCTGATTCTGCTATTTTTCCTGGCTTATGCATTATTTTATAGGAAATTCAAGATGAACTATTTTTTTGTGTTTCTTAGCTTTATTGCTGTATTCCTTATTGAGTCGTACATATTTTTTACGAATACCGGCGATTTTCTTTACAGATTCCATTCTTTAAGCTCGTATTATCCAGGTGTGGTTCAATCTGATGAATTTTTCGGCAGAGGCTCATTCCCATACTCCCTTTTTCATTTCCCATACATAATGTTCACAAGCGTGCAATTCGGGCTTTTCTTCCCTTTCATTTTGATAGCAGTCGCTTACCTCTTAAAAATTAAGGGCAAGAAAGCATACCCGTTCATTATCTGGTTTTTATTCCTTCTATCCTACTTGATATTTGGAACAGTAAGCATTTCGGAATATCTCCCATTTGCCGCTATCCCAAGGTACCTTATGATAATCACCTTTCCATCCATAACCCTGCTTGCAATGTTCCTCGCGGATAAAGCTATTCTAATCAGAAAATTATTGTCCCATTTAATCATCTCTCTATTATTTGTGACGTCTATAGGATTTATATACCTTGACATGGATTCCAGGCACAGCATAGACAATGCCAAAAGAATTGCCGGTTACATCGAAAGCCTGGACAGGCCAGTTTACACAGATTTTAGGTCAAAAACTATACTGGAATACCTGTCCGGCTACACAAACGTAAATATAAATTCATTTATTCATCTGGACGGCGACAAGACAATTAATGATGTGGACTTAAGCTCCATAAAAGATAGCTATGTTTTTGTGGACCACAAGGCAATAAGGAATTTATTGAAGCCCCACCCGTTTATAGAATTTCCAAAGGAAGTTTATAATCCGCCAAAAGACTGGGTTGTCATTAAAAAAATAGACAATAAGGATGGTGATGCAATCCTGTATTATGCATCTTAAATTAAAATTAATTGGGTCAAACCGCCACAACTACTCATAAAACAGCTCTTCTTTTCCCAAGTTTTTATCATACCAATCATAAGTCTTTTGTATGCCTTCTTTTATACTGACTTCAGGCTTCCATCCAAGCTTCTTAAGCTTTTCATTGGAAGGAATCCTCACCATTATCTCCCTTTCCTTTTTTCTGGTTTCAGGCCCAAATCCCACTATCTTCGGCATTAGGTTCTTGCCTGAAGCCATGATGATGAGCTCTGCAAGCTCTTTCATTGTTATCTGGTCAGTATTTGCTATGTTATAAGCCTCTCCCTTCTCGCCTTTTTTCATTACTGTTTCAATGCCTTTGACAATGTCCTCTATGAATGTGAAGCATCTCACTTGGGACCCATCTCCAAATACAAGAGGCGCTTCATTATTCAGGACTTTCTGGATGAAAATTGGAACAACCCACTCAAACCCTTGCCCCGGGCCGTAGACATTGAACAGCCTAACAGGATTAATGTCCATTCCATATTCCTTGACGTATCCATGTGCATACATCTCGGCTGTCAGCTTGGAAACTCCATAGATTGAAACAGGACTTTTCTGGCTGTCCTCATTGAGGGGAATCTCCCTAGGCTCTCCATAAACTTCTGAGGATGAAGTGTAAACAATTTTCTTCACATTTGTGCCAAGAGCGCACCTAAAGATGTTTACAGTCCCATCTATATTGACAGAAAGGGTACGCAGCGGCTTTTTGTCAGAGCTTACCACTCCCAGCTCTGCAGCCAAATGATAGACAGCGTCACAATCCCTCATGTCCCATCTTAAGTCTTCAAGCACAGATTTTTTTATGAATTCCAGCTTTGGATGAGTGAACTTTATTGGCTTCACATCAATGACCTTGACTTCATTGCCTTCCTTCAGAAGATGCCTTACCAGAGTATGGCCAATGAATCCGTTTCCTCCTGTAACCATTATTTTCATTGCAGTACTCAGTTTATTGGTTTATTTTATAAATCATTTGATTAATAGAGCATAAGATTCATTTTATTTCTATATAGAAAAAATTTAACTTAAACAATCATTTTACCAAGTTATCCTAAATATAGAATTTAACTTAAGTTTTTGATTAAGATCCTAACAATCCTTGCCGCTGCTTTCCCATCCCAGAGTCTTGGCATTTTCCCTTTGACATCTGATTTTTTTATCAAACCTTTGCAGACTTCAAGGATACTGTCTTTATTGGTGCTAACAAGCATATTAGTTCCTTGTTTTAGTGTAACTGGCCTTTCAGTGTTGTTGCGCATTGTAACACAAGGCACTCCCAAAGCAGTTGTTTCTTCCTGTATACCTCCTGAGTCCGTTATGACAAACTTCGAGTTTGACATCAGATTCAGGAAATCAAGATAGCCCATTGGCTTTGTCATGATCAGGTTTTTCTGGCTTTTTATTCCTTTTAGCAGGCTAAAATTTTTCAGGTTTTTTAATGTTCTAGGGTGGACTGGAAAAACAATCTTGATATTTTCCTGCAAATTTTCCAAAATGTCCAAAACATAGCTGAGAGAGTCCTTGCTGTCCACATTGCTTGGCCTGTGCAAAGTCACCACTGCATAATCTTTCTTTTTTAACTTTAATTCTGAAAGGATCTTTGATTTCTTAGCTTTTTCTTTGTGGCTTAGCAAAGTGTCTATCATCACATTTCCCACAAAAAATATCTTGTTTTTGGAGATGCCTTCGTCCGCTAAGTTTTTATTTGCGCTTTCTTCCGTTGTGAAGAGAAAATCGCTTATTTTATCCGTTTGGACCCTGTTTATCTCCTCTGGCATGGACTTGTCAAAACTCCTTAAGCCGGCTTCAACATGAGCAACCTTTATGCTAAGCTCGTGTGCAACTTCAGCTCCTGCAACAGTTGAATTCACATCTCCAACAACAATGACTAAATCAGGCTTCTGCCTTTTGAGAGCATCCTTGATTGCCGCTTTTAGAAATTTTTTCTGCTCATCGGCTCCGACACCGGTTTGGCAGACCAAGTGCTCATCCGGCTTTGGCAATCCCAATTGCTCAAAAAAAAGATTGCTCATAAAAAAATCATAATGCTGCCCAGTATGTATCAGCACATGTTTTATCTTTTTGTGCTTTTTCAGCTCATAGACCAGTGCAGCTAGTTTGATAAAATTTGGCCTCGTTCCGACTATGCTCACTATTTTCATCTATCCCAAGAAACCAAATATATTTAAATAGTTTCCTATGACTTAAGAGGATGAAAAAACTAAAGATTGCAGTCGTGATTCCAACCCATTTTGACATACATTCCTCATTGATAATTCTCCTGAAAGTCTACAGGCACCTGATGGCAACAAGAAATGCTGAAGTGACAATATTCACGGACAAGAAGAACGATGTGGATTATAAAGGCTTCAAGATTGTCAAGATAGACGGGATTGATTACAGGACGCCATTTGAAAAAATATTGTTATTGCTCGGGATCCCGAGATTTTATTACAGTGATTTAGCTGAAAAACTGGAAGGATATGATGTGATTGAGACGAGCAATCCGGAATTTTATGGTTTTGCATACCAAGCGTACATAGCGGCAAAAAAATACAATAAAAGGCTCATCTTGAGGACTTCCCAGACAGTTGAAGGGTTCTTTCTTTTTGGACTGGCAAAATATTTTGTAGTGCCTGTTGCAAGGAAAGCCTATGATTATGCGAAATTCTTGTTGTTTACCAATGAGCAGGCAGAAGAGAGATGCATGAAATTAGGCTTGATTAAAGATGCAAGGAAAAGCATCATCGTAGGCCATGCTACAGATACAAAATGCTTCCATCCAATCAAGAATATGGCCAAGCCCGGCAAGACAGTATTGCTTTCTGTCGGAGGCTTGTATAAGATAAAAGGCCACCATCTCATAGTCAAGTCATTGAAAAAAGTTATCGATGCAGGTTATGATGCAGAGCTATGGATTATTGGCAAAGGCTACTATGAGAATTCGTTGAGAAGATTGGCAGAAGAAATGGGCATTGGCGCAAAAGTTAAGTTCCTTGGCGCAAAGGGCCATGACGAACTTGCAACAATATACAATAAATCCTCTATTTTTGTGCTTGCAAACTTCCAGGAGATAACTCCGGCAGTAAATGAGGCGCTTGCATGCGGAATTCCTGTTGTAGTGATGGAATGCGGCGGAAGGAAATTTGTCATTCCGAATGAAAATTATGGGTTAGTTGCAAAGAAGTTTGATGTTGACGACATGGCAAACAAGATAATCAAACTGATAAAGGATAAGGCGCTTGCTGATAAGATAGCGAGAAATGGAAGAAGACACATCTTGAAGAATTTCAGCATCGAGGAAGTTGCCGGAAAATTTTATAAAGCAATTGCAGGCTAACCGACTAGCATGAAGGCAAAAAATAATCAAAAGAAAAAAATGAAAGTGATTGTAGTCATGCCTGCCTATAACGCAGCCCAGACTTTGGAAAAGACCTACAACGAAATACCTAAGGGGTATGTGGACGAAGTCATTTTGGTTGATGACGGCAGTAAAGACAATACAGTAGAAATAGCTAAAAGGCTTGGGTTAAAGACAATTGTGCACGAGAAAAACAAGGGCTATGGCGGCAACCAGAAGACCTGCTATCAGAATGCGCTGAAAGATAAAGCAGATGTGATAATAATGCTCCACCCGGATTACCAGTATGATCCTAAGGCAATTCCAAGAATCCTGAAAATGTTTGAAGAGGACAAGGCAGATGTTGTCTATGGCAGCAGGACTTTCAGCAGGAAAAGCGCAATGAAAGGTGGGATGCCATTCTGGAAAATAATCGGGAACTCTTCCCTTAACATTATGACGAATTGGGTGTGCGGGACAAAATTAACTGACGTTCCAACAGGGTATATAACCTACAGCAGAAAAGTGCTCGAAAAAATCCCATTCATGAGGAATTCTGACGGCTGGACTTTTGATGAAGAAGTGATAATACAAGCCTCTGCTTGCGGATTCAGGTTGAGAGAAATACCAATACTGACAAGATACGAAAAAGATTCATCTTCGATGCAGTTTATTCCAAGTGTCAAGTATGGCTGGTCATTATTCAAGTCATTGTTAAGGTTTAAGCTGCATAAATGGGGGATAAAGAAATACTATCTGTACGAGGGGATAAAATTGAAGAGGTTTGGGTAATTAATTTAATTTTACTTAAGATTTCCAATGAAAATTTTTAACAATATTCTATAATTTCCCCTGCTTTACAAATAGGTATTTATACAAGCTGTATTCATGCAATGCTATGCCTCATCAAATATTTGAAACTGATACTTTTTCCAAACTATATGAAGCAATGGAAAAGATTGAGCAGGAATGGATTAATAAAATAAGACAGCAGCTGATAGAAAACCCACAAGTAGGTAAACCATTAAGATTTGACTGGTTCAGGGAGAAGAAATTTGGCGATAAAAGGATGTATTACCTAATCTATAAGGATGTTTCAAAAATTCTGCTCGTATCTTTTGGCTCTAAAAAAGACCAGCAGAAAATAATTGACCATGTTATTGAAAATAAAGGGAGGTATAGGAAACTAATAGAATCAGTTTAGGCTACTCTCCTTATTCTTCCTGCTTCAGCATCTTTCAGGCTGCTTTCCAGCTGTAAGATAATATCATCTGCAATTTCTGCTTTCTTTTTAAGCTTGGTATACTCTTCTTTTGGTATTGTTACAGTTTCTTGCTTCATAAAATCACCTATTACTGCTTACTTAATAAATTTTTTGGTCTTTTGCAGAGAATTATAGAAAACTTTACCCATTTATTTTCAATAGATTTAAATATGAAGATTAAGAACATATACTTTTGGGAGTGGCTAGGCAGTACATATTTTAGCGTACATTAATCAATAAAATGAAATATAATAAGATTCTAATCAAAGTGCTTGGAGTCGTTTTATTTCTTTTGGTAATTGGAATAGCTTACTTGTTCCTTGAAAACCAAACTCTAAAAGGCAATGTGTCAAATCTGGAGCAGGAATCAAAAATTCTGGAAAACAACTTTAATGCGCTGAAGAAAAGCTATGACATCCTGACAAAGGAGAATCTGGCATTAAAGTACTTAAATGCAAAAATAAAGGAAGAATCAGTTTCTCTTAGTGCTTCCATAAAGGATACAAAAATTGAGATTGATCAGGCATTAGAGAAGCTTAATGATTTTGAAACCATAGTGAAGAGTTCTATTAACTGGTTCAAAGAAAATACAAATATTGAGAATATATCTGACTATGTTAAAATAAGGGACGAGCTTAGTAAATGTGTAAAATTTGGCGCCACTTGTGATATTGATTTAAAGTGCATTTATGACGTTAATAAGAGAAATAACATAAGATATGAGCATGATGAGGATACCACGGGAAAAGATGACTTTCTAAAAGACTTAAAATTGATATACAAACAGAATGGCGGCGATTGCGAAGATTTCTCGCTTCTCTACAGGGCAGAGTTCAATTTTTTGCTGAATAACTGCCTGCAGAACTACACAAGAGAGCAGACATACAGCATTGCTGTTGATCCTAAGACAGACCGCCCTTTTAGGATTGATGAAGATTACATGTACATAATATGCGGGACTTTCGATCCCAAAAAGGTCATTGGAAATGTCGCTGGGCATTGCCTGAATGCCCTTACAAAGAATCCAATCAACAGCTCACTTAATATCTATCCAGAAATAAGTAAAAGCGTAATGGTTGAGCCTCAACTGGGAGAATTCTATGGAAATTTGAATTCTACGGGCCACATCAAGATATTTGATGATGGATATATTCCAAATACTTTGTACTATCTTTATTTTGTTATTTCAGATGATGACTTGTATATTTTTGATCCCTATTCTGAGAAAGTTGAATGGAAGGGATATCATGATTTTCTTGAGAATTCACAACAAATACTGAAATCAGTGGCAAAATGAAATACAAGTACATAATAGCTATCTTGGTATTGCTGATTTTATCATGCAAGCAGCAACTTTCATCAAACCAGTGCACTGCTCCAATGATAAAGGTTGGAAGCGAGTGCTGCCTCGATTCAAACAAAAATAACCTGTGTGATGACTTGGAGACAAGTAATAATACAAAAGTTGATGAGTTTAAACCAGAGCCAAAAGCTGCAAATGAGGAAAAGCCAGCATACCCATCACTTTTAGAAATTGAATCAGGCATCAATAAGACCTATTATCCATTGAAAAAATATGTTTTCAACTACACTGACAAATACAACCTTACAGGGCTTGAAAATTTATTTAATGTAAGCGGCGCGGATAGATTCTACATCCTCCAGGTCAAAAAAGAGCACAATTACCTTTATAACCAAGCAAACTTCAGCGATTTTGTAAGGAGAAGATATGATTTAAGAGTCAAAAATAATGAGATATGGGAGCAGGAATACCTAGATGGCCAGAAGCAGTCTGTTTATGGCTGGGAGGATGTTGTATCAAGATATGACCACACCATAGAGAAGATAGATGTGGTTGGTAAGCCTGCGTATCTGGAAAAGCATTATGAAATTTTTGACCAAAAAGGAAACCTCAAGGATTTTTATTTGGAGTATAAAATTGATGTGTGGTGCACTCCTGAACTCGTTGTCGTGATTTATCCTTCAGACAAATTTGGATTTTACTACACAATTGGCAGCTTTGTAGAAACTGAAATGAGATATGTAAATGATTTGCTCAAAAAAGAATTCAAGAATATGTACGAAGATGCTGAAAAGATTCAAAAGTTATGCAATGGCAATCCCGAGTACCTTGATTTCTCTTCAAATGAAGTCATCTTCTACGGAATGGACGGGTTTTATCCTACTGAAATCAGGCTAAGGACAGGAGATAAGCTGAGGATTCATAATGAGAATGACTATAATAATGCAGAAATTTTTACCTTCATGAGGCAAGAACCTTATAAGGTCTTTATCACAGGAGAAGTAAATTATACATCTTATGAAGATGTTAAGATTGATGAACCCGGAAACTACACATTTTTCACGCCCCATTATGCAGGAAGAGCAAAGGTTATAGTTGAATAAGAAAAATCAATTCCCTAGTTCCAGCCACCATTTATTCTGCTTTGACCATTCAATTGTTTTCTTCAATCCGTCTCGTAAACTTGTTTTGGCTTCCCATCCCAAGACTCTTTTTGCTTTGCTTACATCAGGAACTCTTCGAGGAATGTCTTCATATGTGTTTCCATAATGCTTTTTCGTGTCAAGATTCTTCCAAGTTAATTTTCCTTTCTTACCGGCCAATTCAATTATCAACTCAATAGCTTCTTTTACGCTTGTCTCCTTGTTGCTTCCGATGTTGAAGACATCTCCCTCAGCCTTCTTGCTCTTGAGCGCAAGCATCGTCCCTTCGATTGCATCATCAGCAAATGTGAAGCATCTTGTCTGCTTTCCAGAATCATAAAGCAAAGGCTGCTCATTTCTCAGGACTTTCTGCACGCTCTGGGAAATCACAAAATAAGGTGGTTGACCGGGTCCATATGCATTGAAGAACCTCACGATGACTGTCTTAAGCCCGTGGTTCTTGTTCATCGCAAAAATCATGTGCTCGCACATAGCCTTGCTTGTTCCGTAGCTCCACCTATCGACTTTTGTGCTGCCAAGCACCCTGTCGCCTTCTTCTTTCCATGGAGCGCTTGGGTTCTTCCCGAAAACCTCGCTTGTGCTGGCAAACATCACTTTCATTTCATTTTCAAGCGCAAACTCTAGGACATTCCTTGTCCCTACAACATTGACGTCAACTACATTAAGGGGATCCTTGCAGTATTCTTTAACTCCAACAATGGCTGACATGTGTAACACTGCATCAATATCCTTTGTCATGGCCTTTCTTAGCGATTCTTTGTCCCTGATGTCGCCCTTGGCAAAACTATAATCCTTGTTGTCTTTGAATGGCCCGAGATTATTTGACTGGCCTGTGCTAAGATTATCATAAACAGTAACTTCATTCCCTTCTTCAAGCAATCTCTTGACGAATCTGCCTCCAAGAAAGCCGCTCCCGCCTGTTATAAGGTATCTCATCTTCTTCCAATGCCTCTGTAGATGAAGCCAAGGCTCTTTATTTTTTTTATTTCTTCCTTGGAAAAAATATTTCTGCCATCAATCAAGGAACAATTTGCATTGCCCAGCTTTTTCAGTTTTTCCAGGGGAAAATTTCTGAATTCCTGGTGGCCTGTGAACAAGGCAATGCAGTCTGCATTTTTGACAGTTTCTTCAATTGATTTAGACAAAGAGATTCTTGTAACTGTTTTTGCGTCTTTTTCATTGACCAATGGGTCATAAACAGATAGCCTGCATCCACTTTTTTCCAGAAGCTCGATTGAATATTTTGTCGGAGTGAATCTGCAATCTCCTGTGTTGCTCTTGAAGGAGATTCCTAGAACAGCTACTTTGCAATCTTTGATTTCTTTTTCCTGCTGTTTCAATGTGTCTTTTATTAAATTAAATGTATAGATTGGCATTGCATCATTTATCTTTCTTGAAGCAACAGGGCTCATCAAATCCAACCCATATTTTTTTCCAATGCTGTGCACGAACCAAGGATCTTTCGTCAAACAATATCCCCCGACTCCCATGCTGGGCATCAGGATATTTACATTGTAATTGACTTTTGGCAGGGTGTTTGCTGCATTTATCACTTCAAGCGCATCAATATCCAGCTTGTCGCAGAGTAAAGCAATCTCATTTCCTAATGCAATATTCAGGTCTATCCATAAATTATCAGCAAGCTTTGTCATTTCAGCTGTTTTCGGGTCTGAAACTTTAAGAGTTTTAACCTGCAAAATCATCTCCCAGAATTTTGAAGCAATTTCAGAGCTTTTCTTGTCAATGCCACCCACAATTATAGGAATTGAAATCAATTCTTTAATTGCCCTGCCTTCTGCAAGCCTTTCAGGGCTGAACACCAATCCAAAATCCTTTC
>CAZMBY010000012.1:0-24817 GCA_964564925.1 uncultured Methanosarcinales archaeon | reverse complement strand
GAGCGATTGAAGTATTTGCTGGATTCTGATTCATTTGTGGAGCTGGATATGTTTGCTGAACTTCAAATAAAGGAGCTTGAGGCAAAGAAAAAACCAGGTGATGGCGTTATTGTTGGATATGGCACAATCAGCAAGCGACCTGTTTATGTCTATGCTCAGGATTTTTCTTTCATGGGCGGCTCAATGGGGGAGATGCATAACAGGAAAATTGCCCATGTCATGGAGCTAGCCTTGAAAACCGGCTGCCCAATAATCGGGCTGCTTGACTCAGGAGGAGCAAGGATTCAGGAAGGCGTTTCAGCCTTGGACACAGGCGGCAGGATTTTCCAGCTAAATACATTATCTTCAGGAATTGTGCCTCAGATTTCAGCGATTCTTGGGCCATGCGCAGGGATTGCAGTTTACAGCCCTGCATTGACTGATTTCATCTTAATGGTGAAGAAAAACAGCTACATGTTCATCACAGGTCCGGATGTTATAAAGACAGTCACAGGGGAGAGCATAGATTTTGACAGGCTTGGAGGCGCAGCAGCGCATTCCGAGAAAAGCGGTGTTGCGCATTTTGTCGCAAATGATGAAAAGGAATGCCTGGAGATCATAAAAATCCTGCTTTCTTACCTGCCTCAAAATAATCTTGAAAACTCCCCTTACTCGTCTGGAGACAGTCCTGAAAGGCAGACTAAGAAGCTGGAGGATATTGTGCCTGAAGATCCAAAGAAGACTTATGACATGAAGCAGGTGATTAGTGAGGTGTTTGACAAAGGGACTTTTCTTGAAGTGCAGGCAGGATATGCAGCAAATGCAGTTATTGGACTAGCAAGGCTTAACGGCAATGTTGTTGGAATTGTTGCCAGCCAGCCAAAAGTGCTTGCAGGATGTTTAGACATAAACTCTTCTGATAAGATATCCAGATTTGTCAGATTTTGCGATTGCTTCAACATTCCCTTGATAAACATTGTAGATGTTACTGGGTATCTTCCAGGCACTGAGCAGGAGCATAATGGGATAATAAGGCATGGAGCAAAGGTCCTTTACGCATATTCCGAAGCAACTGTTCCAAAAATATCCCTTGTGCTTAGGAAAGCGTTTGGAGGGGCATACATTGCTTTGGTTTCCAAGGATATGGGCTTTGACAAAGTTATTGCATGGCCCAGCGCAGAGATTGCTGTGATGGGAGCTGAACAGGCTGTCAGCATTATCAACAGAGATGAAATAAGCAAAAATCCGAAAGCCAAGGATGATTTGGTTAAGCAATATTCAGAAACATACTTGAATCCGTATGTTGCGGCAAAGCTCGGCAAAGTTGACATGATAATCGAGCCAAAAAATACAAGAGTAACTTTGGTAAAATGCCTTGAGATGATTTTATCAAAGAGGGAAAAAAGACCAAGCAAGAAACATGGCAATATGCCGTTATGATTATGGAAGAGATTGTTGTTAAGGTAGACGGCAAGGAATACAAAGTCTTTGTAGAGGAAAAAGAAGACGGGAAAATCCTTGTGCATTGCGGAAGCGATGTATATGAGGTCGAAACAAAAAAAGATGCTGAAATGTCTGCAGTTGAAAGATTGCAGAAGAAACATGCTGTTGAAGAAGGACAGCTTGAGATAAAAGCGCCTTTGCCGGGAATTATTTATGACGTCAAGACAAAGGAAGGCGTGCAAGTGAAGCAAGGGCAAAGTTTATTTTCCTTGGTGGCAATGAAGATGGAAAATGATATTACCGCGCCAAAAGACGGGGTTATCAAGGATATCAAAGTCAAAAAGAACGATAATGTTAGCAGGGGAGATGTGCTGGCTATAATCGAGTAGAGGATCATTTTAATGGAAAAAGAAAAATTAAGGGGAATGGTATTTGCAGCTTTGTTTGCTGCTTTGACAGCAGCTGTTGCACAAGTCAAGATTCCATTGGGATTCACTCCAGTCCCGATAACTTTGCAGACTTTGGTTGTATTGCTGAGCGGCGCAATGCTTGGCTCATATTATGGAGCGCTTGCCATGGTACTGTATGTTTTGGTTGGGATATTGGGCTTGCCTGTATTTGCCGGCGGAAGCGCCGGCCTTCCTGCGCTATATGGGACCACTGGAGGATATTTAATAAGCTATTTCATTGCAGCATATGCAATTGGAAAATATATTGAATACAAGAAAAAGCCGAAGTATTCTGATTACACAATTGCCATGATTTTTGGAACTGTTATTATATATGTATTAGGGGCAACACAAGGCAAGATTGTCACTGGGCTTCCCTGGACTGCAATTATCACAGGATGGGTTGTTCCATTCATATTGGGGGACACAATAAAGCTTTTGCTGGCTGCATGGATTGCAAAAAATGTTGGCATTAAGAAGTATATGAAATGAAAGAGCTTATTCTCATAGATGTATTCTCTTACAGCTGCATGAACTGCTTAAGGTCATTGGAGCATATAAAAAAACTGGACAAACAATACAGCAAGCATGGATTAAGAACGGTTATTGTGCATCCTCCTGAATGGGAGTTTGAGAAAAACAAAAATAATCTAGAGGATGCAATGAAGAGGCATAATATATTTTTTCCCGTTTTGATTGACAAAGATAAAAAGATGATAAAGAAATTTGGAATAAATTTCTGGCCTGCACAACTTCTAATCAAAAATAATAAAGCTGTATACAAGCATGTTGGAGAAGGAAGTTATTTTTTGCTTGAAAATAAAATCAGAAACTTGTTAGGCGTAAATCCTAAAAGGATTTTTAATAAAAATTATGTAATCAGCAAATACCCTACTATTTACGCCGGCAAAAGAAAAAAAGGAATTATTAAAAAAACAAGTGGTAGAAAGAAATTCGGCGAGATCTACATCAAAGGAAAATGGCTCCATAAAATGGAATATTTGGGAAGCCTTGAGAATAATTGCTCATTAGCCATTTTGGCCAAAGGCAGGATAGTGAATTTGGTTGCTGAGTCTTTCAACAGGAATTCATCAAAAGCAAAGATAAGTTTAAATGGAAGATTCATCAAAACTTTGCCTATCGATGGGCCAAGGCTTTACAAAATCCTAAAAAGGAGGGTGCCTATGAAAAATGAAACTTTGACCTTGGAATTCGGGAAAAAAACTGCAGTATACTCATTTTCATTCGAATGATAGAACTCAAAAATATCTCATTTAAGTATGAGGACGAACTTGTATTGAAAGATATAAGCATGAAAATAAAAGAAGGCGGCTTTACAGCCATCATTGGCGCAAATGGCTGCGGAAAAACCACTTTGGCCAAGCATCTTAATGGCCTTCTCGTTCCAGCAAGCGGAGATGTAATAATAGACGGCTACAATACAAAAAAGAATGGGTTTGAGGCAAGGAAAAAAGTGGGATTTGTATTCCAAAACTTTGAAGACCAGCTAGTGTGCTCCATAGCCGAGGAAGATGTCGCGTTTGGTCTCGAGAATTTGGGTATTGAACCAGGGGAAATAAAAAAGATTATCATCAAGACATTAAGGAAACTGGAAATAGAAGGTCTTGCAAAGAAAAACGTAAATGTGCTTTCATTCGGCCAGAAGCAGCTTGTTGCGCTGGCTGGAGTCTTGGCAATGGAGCCCAAATACATAGTTTTTGACGAGCCGACAACCATGCTTGATGCAAGAAATAAAAAAAACATTATGCAAGTGATGAACGACTTGAACAAGAAGGGTAAAGTCGGCATTGTATTGGTTACTAATATCCTTGAGGACATAGAGTATGCGGATGAAGTTGTGCTGCTTAAGGAAGGGAGAATAATCTTCAATGGTGAGAAATCAAAACTGAGCAGAAAAATGTTTGAAAGGGCTGGATTGAATGATTAAGGAAGTGAATTTTGGCCAGTACAGGCACAAGAATTCTTTCATACATTTGCTTGACCCCAGGCTCAAAATATTGTCTGTTGTTCTTTTGAGCATTTTAATGTTTACAGTGCAAGGATGGGAAATATTATTATTTACAATATCGGTTTTATTTCTGTTGTTTTTATCCAAGATAAATTTTATTGAGGTTCTTTCCAGATTAAGAATATTCTATTCTTTCATGATCTTCATATTATTGATGTACATGCTGTTTTCAAGGGACAAAATCCAGGAGGCTTTTTTGGTGATTTGGAGATTTTTGATGCTTCTCCTAATCTCATATTCCCTGACATATACAACGAGCGTATCGATGATGGTTGCGGCAATAGAGAGCCTTGCGGTTCCATTGAAGATTTTTGGAGTAAAACCAAGGAACATTGCAGTTCTTCTCTCCTCAACAATACGGTTTATTCCTGTAATGTTCATCCACACATACCGATTAAAGGATTCCATACACTCAAGGCTGGGTAGCATGAAGAAAGCAAGAATCATCAAGATATTCATTGCATCACTTCTGGATAGGATGTTCAGGTCTGCATCCACACTAAGCGATGCAATGTTTTCAAGGAATTATAATGAGAATGCAAAAAGCCATATAACGCTTAGGATAGCAAGATACGACTATGTTTATATGGCTGCTTTGGCAGTTTTTTCCGCTTTATTGGCTATTTACTAGAGTTTTTTTGCCCAAGCAATATGCCAGCCAAAACGTTTAAAGCCCAAGCCTGAAATACGTTTATTTCGTGAAAATTGCCAAAAATAAAATTCCAGAGCCACATTACAGGAAAAGCGAGTATCAATCCCACTAAAACACTCAAGATTAGCACAATCAGAATAGCATAGCATGTGTCTACTAATTTCTTTAGGATAGGTATATTGTCCAGAATAGCCATAAGGGTAGGTAATTTAATGTGTTTTTTAAAGATTGTGGAAAGGCATATAAATCTGCAGCATAACCCATTATTTATGCACAAGATAGAGCATAGGGTGATTTATGGAGACACAGATGCTGGACAGGTTGTGTATTATGCAAACTATTTCAGGTGGTTTGAAAGCGGCAGAAGAGAGATTTTCAGGAGCTTGAAGATCAACTACAAGGAGCTTGACAAGAGAGGGATAATGACTCCTGTCGTCGAGGCTCATTGCAATTACTTCCATCCAGCGAGGTATGACGATATAGTGATTATAGAGACCAAAATTGTCGAGATAAAGGAAAAATCAATCAAATTCGAGCAAAAGATTTACAGGAAGAAAGACAAAAAGATTTTAGCTGCGGGCTACACAATAAATGTGTGCGTTGACAAGTCAAAGATGAAATCAATTCCTTTGCCTCAAGATGTGAGGAAAAAGCTCAGGATTGGCTAATACCTCACCTTGACATCCCCTTCTATTATCTTGACTGTTTTGCCATTCTTTAATTCCAGTATAAGGTTGCAGTCTTTGTCCACATCAATTGCCTTGCCATGCAAAGTCCTTGTTTTAGTCATTATTTTGACATTTCTATTGAGTGTGTCGCAGTGCTGTTTCCAAGCTTTCATTATTTTTCCGGGCTTATTTTTATTATAATAATTCTCAAAATTAAAATAAAATTCGTCTAAGATGGACTTTGCAAAGTTACTTATATCATAAATCCTGCGCTTAACCTTCCTTAAAGATGTTGCTGTTTCTTTGATTTCACCAGGGAATTGAAGCTGGTTGATGTTCAATCCGATGCCGACAACAACAAAATTGTCGTTGCCAAAAATGCCTTCTGTCAATATTCCGCATAATTTTTTGCCTTTGTAATGCACATCATTAGGCCACTTGATTTTTGTATCTATGCTTGAAATTTTTTTAATAGATTTCAAAACAGCAACAGCAACAGCAAATGTCAAGTATTGCAAATTCTCTGTATTTTTTGGCTTTAGCAGTATTGACATCCACAAGCCGCCTTTAGTAGAGTACCATTTTCTTTTAAAACGCCCTTTGCCTTTTGTTTGTGTGTCTGCAATTATTACTACATTGCTCAGCCCTTTTCTTGAGAATTCCTTGGCTTTTTCTTGGGTTGAAGGCAATGATTTGAAATGATGGATTTTGTAGGATATCATACAAGAAATTATCTTTTTGAAATTATTAAACTTATTCCTCTAAACTGCCTTCCTGCATAGCTTCCTGTCTTGCTGCCATTACCCAAGGGTTCATCTTATTCCTGCCTGAGGATTGTTTTTTTGCAATATATTGCGTAACAGCTGTTGTCACGATGAGCACCTTTTTCTCTTTTGGCAATGCTTCTTTCTTTGACTTAATTCCTTTAAGCTCTTCCATTAGGCCGTTGTTCTCTATGAAGCTTGTGGTTACATTGCCTCTCACAAATTGTTTTTTGCTGAGAACAAGCTTGTGGAAAGGTATGGTTGTCTTTACTCCTTCAATTATAAATTCATCCAACGACCTCTTCATCCTTGCAATTGCCTCTTGTCTTGTCTTTCCAAAGCAGATAAGCAATGCAACTAACGAGTCGAATTGCGGCAGGATGCTGCATCCGGTGTGGCAGGTGCTGCTTATCCTTATGCCAGGACCGCCAGGAGGCAAGTAATTTACGATTGTTCCTGGAGAAGGTGCAAAATCGTTGCTTGGATCCTCAGCATTAATCCTGCATTCTATCGCATGGCCTTCTATCTTTATGTCTTCCTGCTTGTAAGCAAGCTTTGCCCCTTCAGCGAGCTTAATCTGCTCCTTGACCAAGTCAACATTAGTGACCATCTCTGTCACTCCATGCTCAACCTGGATTCTTGTGTTCATTTCAATGAAATAAAAATTCTTGTTCTTGTCCAGCAAAAATTCTACTGTCCCGGCTCCTTCATAGCCAATTGCCTTTATTGAATTGACAGCCGCATTTCCCATGGTCTCTCTTAGCTCCTTGCTTAATGCCGGGCTTGGAGATTCTTCAACCAATTTTTGGTGCCTTCTTTGTATGCTGCAATCACGCTCTCCAAGGTGGACTACATTGCCGTACTTGTCAGCCAAAATCTGCAACTCTATATGGTGGGGCTCCTCAAGATACTTCTCTATGTAAAGGGAGCCATCGCTAAAAGCGTTTAATGCTTCTTTTTCTGCACTTTCATAAGAGCCAAAAATGTCTTCCTCTTTCGTGACAATTCGCATGCCCTTCCCACCACCACCGGCAGATGCCTTGATCATGACAGGAAATCCTATTCTTTTGGCAACTTTTAATGCATGCTCTTTGCTTTTCAAGTCTTCTTTTATGCCTTCAAGGACTGGCACGTTTGCTTTTATCATTGCGTTTTTCGCTTCAACCTTGTCGGCAAGCTTCTTCATCATCTTGTAAGAAGGCCCAATGAATTTTATGCCTTTTCTCTCGCATAGCTTGGCAAATTTTGGATTTTCCGCTAAGAAACCATATCCTGGGTGGATTGCGTCACAACCGCTTTGTCTCGCAATCTTTACTATCCCCTTGATGTTAAGGTAATTCCTGGATTTTCCGATATTATATGATTTATCTGCAAATTTCACCGGAAGCGAATCTTTTTCCTCATCAGAATATATGACAACGCTTTGAATATTAAGTTCCCTGCAAGCTCTGATTATTCTCAAAGCTATTTCTCCTCTGTTCGCAATAAGTATCTGCTTGAACCCTTGATTGCCAAGGACAGTGTAGGTTTTTTCTTTTTCCATGTTTATACCAAATCCTTGTGTCAATATCTCAAGGAAGGATTTGTTTGAGGGTTTGTTAAGGATTTCTTCAATGTGGGCTTCGTCAATATGTGGCAGCCTTTTCATTATGTTTGTTGTTAGAATATTACCTACATTCTCCAATCTAGATGACTTGAATATGCCTTTGCTTGGCGATATGATGTGCTGCTTGATCAGAGTTTCAAAATACTTGTAGATATAAGTGTAGATGAATGGAAAGCCTTTCTTTATTCCTGAAACAGCAATTTTCAAAAGGGAGTATACTTTCTCGAAAGGAAGTAATGTTCTGTTTAAGGTATCGAAAGCGAATTTATGCCTTAGATTAGCCTTTGCTTTTTTGTCCTTTAGCATAATATGTCAGGTTTCATTTACTTATATAAAGATTTTGGGTGTTTGGAAGTAAAAAATATGTTTCAGAATATATAATTTTAAATGAATAGGTTAAAGAATATGATGGTAGAAAGATATTTAAATGTATCAAAGTTAGGAAAAAAGTCATATTGCAAGCAACAAATTCCTTTATATTAAGACCAAAATGAACAATATTAATGATTTCAAGAACGGGCATGGAGAGATCGGTGTTGAGGGTATTAAGAAAATAATTCCTTATAAGGAGCCTTTTCTGTTCCTTGACAAAGTGGAAAGCTTAAGCAGCAGCAAGATAACAGCTATTAAGGACCTCAAAGGAAATGAGGATTTTTTCAAGGGTCATTTTGTTGACTTTGCCATTATGCCGGGGGCATTGACAGTTGAGGGAATGGGGCAAGCAGCTACTTTACTTGTGAGGAATAATATTCCAAATCATCAGGAAAAGGATATTCTTGCATATAAGCTGAAAGAGGTAAAGTTCATGGCCCCTATTATACCTCCTACCCAAATGAAGTTTGAGATTAACCTTATAGCGCAAGATGAGAGAGGAGCTATTTTGCAGGGTAAGGTGTTTGTAAAGGAAGCTTTAGTGGCTGAAGCGCTTCTCATGCTTGCAATAGTGAATAAAGCAGATTTCAGGGCGAAATTTTCAAGGTGAAGGTGTTTCTATGTACGTTAAAGGAGTGGGGATGACTAAGTTCGGCTCCCAAACAGACTCAAGCCAAGACCTCGTTTATGAAGCCACTTTGGAAGCCTTGGAAGATGCTGGATTAGGCATAGATAAAAT
Source organism: uncultured Methanosarcinales archaeon (assembly GCA_964564925.1). Taxonomy (GTDB): domain Archaea; phylum Nanobdellota; class Nanobdellia; order Woesearchaeales; family GW2011-AR4. The sequence goes on along the minus strand of CAZMBY010000012.1, from coordinate 16,116 downwards.
AGATGCAATTGCTGTGTCTACTGTAGACACTGAAAATAATGGGGAAAGGCAAAGGCTTTTTACAGGAATTTTGAGCAGTGTTCTAAAAAAGAGAGTTCCAATAATTAACCCGACTGCTGTTTGTGGAGGAGGAGGGACTGCCTTGTGGACTGCAGATAAGCTTGATTATGACAATGTGCTCGTAATAGGGGTCGAGAGACTGCTCACAAATAACACAATGAGAGTAACAGACGAAATAATGATGGCTGCTGAGAGGGTATATGAGCAGACAGAAGGGCTTAACTTTCCTGCCCAAAATGCGCTTGTTGCCCAGCAGTATATGATTAAGTATGGAGCTACTACCGATGACTTCGCGCTGGTTGCCTTGAAAAACCACAAGAATGCTTTCTTCAACCCAAAAGCAAGATTTTACAAGAAAAATATCACATTGGAGCAAATAAAAGATTCGCCTGTTGTAGCATCCCCCTTAAGGCTATTTGATTGCAGTATTCCTGTTAACGGCGCTGCTGCTTTGGTTTTATCAAATGAAGAAAGCAATGTCAAAGTGATAGGTACTTCAGAAGAAACAGATTACTTGGCCCCATTTGAAAGAGAAGATATGACTTCCTGGGAAGCGACAAAGCTTGCTGCACAAGAAGCGTACAAGCAGGCGGGAATCTCTCATGAGGATATTGATGTTGCTGAGCTTCATGATGCTTTCACATCCGTTGAGCTTATCTCCTATGAAGACCTTGGGTTTTGCAAAAGAGGTGAAGGCAAGAACTTGATTAGGAAAAACGTAACAAGTTTAAATGGCAGGCTGCCTGTCAACACTAGCGGAGGCTTAAAGGCCAAAGGCCACCCGATAAGCGCAACAGGAGTCTCTCAAATTTATGAGATTGTGAAGCAGATGAGGAACGAAGCTGGAGAAAGACAAGTTGACAACGTAAAGTATGGATTGGCGCAAAATATTGGAGGTGCTGGAAGCACTGTGACTGTGCATATCTTGGAGAAGGTGGGAGCATGATAATAAGATGGATTTGTGAAACTTGCAACAAGAAATGGATTTATCCTGTTGAAAAGTGTGTCTATTGCAAAGGAGACATCACAAAGCAGAGAGGCAATAAGCTAAAGGTGATTGGAATTACAAAAGTCAGCATTCCGTCACCTATGCATCCTGTAATACCTTACAACATAATACTCTTAGAAGACGAATTCGGCAACAGGATGCCTAAGAAGACCATGAAAGATTACAAGATTGGCTCTGCGTATGAGGAGAAAAAAGCGAAATCGCAAGATGCAGTCTCTATTATAAAAGTAAAGTATGACATTTATGAGGCAATAAAAGAAGCTGTTGAGCTTTTGAATTTTGTGGATTTTAAATCTGGTGAGAAGATTCTTATCAAGCCAAGCGTAATTTCAGCAGCGTATCCTTATCAAGCTGTAAACACCAATCCTGATTTCTTGAATGCAATGCTTAAATTCTTGTTCGAGAAGGGCATCAGGAAAGAGGAAATTATTGTTGCTGAACAATCATTAATCGGTTCTGATTCAATGGATGCTGCCTCAAAAGCCGGCATTTTGGAAGTTTGCAAACAGAATGGAGTTCAATTTATTGATATCTCAAAAGGCCCTTTTGAAGAGATAGAATCCAACGGATTCAAGTTTAATATTTTCAAAGAAGCCCTGAAAAGGAGAATTATCAATGCCCCTATCATGAAGACAAACTTCCAGCTTGGCATTTCAGGAGCCATGGAAAATCTGTCAAGGCTTGTTGATGAGGATACCCAAAGGAAGATGTACTTTAACAATATTGAGGCGACCTTGCCAAAGCTCGCAAATGTTTTTCAAAATGCCGCTACAGTAGCTGATGCAACAAACGGAATGCAGGGGCAAGGGCCATTGGCTTTAGGGGAGCCGGCTTTCCTGAATCTTGTGCTTGCAAGCAAAAATGCCGCTTTACTTGACAAAAGCTTTTGCGAGGTTGCCATGCTTCCATTGCCTCAGTATATAATTACTGCCACAGCAGGAAAGAACAGCGAAGTTGTAGGGAATGAGATTGAAGCATTGAGATATCCAATCAAGCAGCCAGTTCATGATGAAACTCCCCATCCTGACATAAAAATAATTGATGGCAAAGCTTGTTCTGCCTGCTTAAACTTGATGTACACTCTTACGTCAAAACTTGTTGGCTTAAGGGGGCATCAAATAAATCTTGTTATGGGTTCATTGATATCTGATGATGTTTTAAAGGAAAATGAGAGGGTAGTTGTGCTGGGCGATTGCGCGGTAAATAAACTTGGCAACAAACTTAAATCAACAGCAACCATAAAAGAAGACTTAGACGAGCTTGAGCAGCTATTGTTGCTAAAGAAGCTTCTGACAACAGAAGGTACTCCAAAGATAACTCCTGTTGACAAAGTCAAATCAAAGATTAAAAAGCTTCTTTCAAAGGGGATGCGCTGATGTTCATCAAAGGGGTTGGAATGACCAAGTTTGGAGTCCAGGAAGATGCCTCGAGCCATATGATTTATGAAGCAACCTTAGAGGCTTTGAATGACACAAATTTATCCATGGAGAATATTGATGCAATTGTCATTTCCAACATGGATATTCTGAGCAATGGTGAAAGGCAAAGGCACAGCTCCTCTATGGTGAGCAGCCTCTTCCAAAAGAAAATCCCAATAGTCACTGTTCCTGCAGGCTGCGCTGGAGGCGGGACAGCTTTGTGGACAGCCATAAAATTAAGCAAACAAGGAAATTACAGGAACGTCCTTGTGATTGGTTTTGAGAAGATAATGTCCAATATTAGCAAAAGGGTAACTGATGAAATGCTGATGGGGACAGAAAGGATTTACGAGCAGACAGAAGGGCTTAACTTTCCTGCAGAAAATGCGCTTGTTGCCCAGCAGTATATGATTAAGTATGGAGCTACTACCGATGACTTCGCGCTGGTTGCCTTGAAAAACCACAAGAATGCTTTCTTCAACCCAAAAGCAAGATTTTACAAGAAAAATATCACATTGGAGCAAATAAAAGATTCGCCTGTTGTAGCATCCCCCTTAAGGCTATTTGATTGCAGTATTCCTGTTAACGGCGCTGCTGCTTTGGTTTTATCAAATGAAGAAAGCAATGTCAAAGTGATAGGTACTTCAGAAGAAACAGATTACTTGGCCCCATTTGAAAGAGAAGATATGACTTCCTGGGAAGCGACAAAGCTTGCTGCACAAGAAGCGTACAAGCAGGCGGGAATCTCTCATGAGGATATTGATGTTGCTGAGCTTCATGATGCTTTCACATCCGTTGAGCTTATCTCCTATGAAGACCTTGGGTTTTGCAAAAGAGGTGAAGGCAAGAACTTGATTAGGAAAAACGTAACAAGTTTAAATGGCAGGCTGCCTGTCAACACTAGCGGAGGCTTAAAGGCCAAAGGCCACCCGATAAGCGCAACAGGAGTCTCTCAAATTTATGAGATTGTGAAGCAGATGAGGAACGAAGCTGGAGAAAGACAAGTTGACAACGTAAAGTATGGATTGGCGCAAAATATTGGAGGTGCTGGAAGCACTGTGACTGTGCATATCTTGGAGAAGGTGGCTTGATGGAATTGGCACTCAAATCCTGGCATCCTGACAGGCCAGTCTCAAAAGGAGCGACTGCATACCATGATGCTGTTGTCAATACATCATGGCACATAGAAAACATTAGTGAATTAATCCGAATAGCCAAAAAGAAGATAAGAGACCATGATATAGTGGTTGATTTTGGAGCGGGGACCGGGGGGTCTGCAGTATATTTCTTGAAGAATATAGATGCAAACTTTGACCTATGGCTTGTTGACAATTCTGCGGCGTGGCTTGGAAAAGCATATGAAATCATGCAGAGCAACACAAATGTCAAATATTTCCTTTTGGATAAAATTGGAGAGAGGTATATGACTTTGGCAGAAGTTTTGGGGAATGAAATTGCTGATCATGTCATTTCAGCAAATACTTTCCACCTTATCCCCAATCTTGTCGATGCCTTCAGAGGGATTAATGCTGCGCTTAAGCCAAAAGGGACTTTCACATTTCAGAGCGGGAACATAATCAGGGATGGAAGGGATGAAGGTATAATGATGATTGATGACAGTGTCAAGAGAGTGCATGAGATTGCATTGGAGATTATACAGAATGATGGGAAATTTGAGAAATACAAAAAAGAGATTGGCAAGAGGATTAAGGAAGAGGAGCAGCAAAGAAAAATTGTTTTTCCTGATCCAAGGCATATTGATGAATATTTAAGAGGTTTGAGAAGTGCTGGTTTTGAATATTTTGAGCCGTTCTATAAGCTAATTAAGGTAAAGTATGGGGACTGGCTTGATTTTCTGCTTGTGAAAAGGTTGCAGGCAGGAATATTGCCTGAAGTCGGAGGAAAAGAGCCTTCAGCAGAAGATGAGAATGACAGGGCTGAGCTGATAACAACGGCATCAAAGCAATTATTCAAAGAGCTTGAGTCCAGCAACCCTTTTGCAGACAAGCAAGGCTTTACCGCAGAATGGGTTTATGTAAGCGCTGTTAAAAAATAAGATGGGCAGCTCAAATTTTTATGGCAAAAATTCATCAATTGCAATAGAAAACATAGTTCTAAGAAAAAATGAAAGATTGAATACCAAGAAAACCGATAAAGGGGTAAAATCTGCTTTGATAGTTCAAGGCGGCAGCATGAGGGGCGTATTCAGCGCAGGAGCTTTAATCGCTCTTGAAAGGATGGGTTTTTCAGAAGGTTTTGATGCAGTATACAGTTCTTCCGGAGGTGCAATGAACGCTGCATATTTTTTATCGAAACAGAGCTCTTTTGGAGCAAGCATTTACTATGAAAACGCGAATAATTCAAATTTCATAAATATATTTAGAATGAAAAAAATTGTTGATATAGATTACCTTTTCAATGAGGTTATTCATAAGGCAAAGCCGCTAAAAATAAAAGCGATTACCGATTCCAAAACAAAATTCAATTTTTTTGTGACTGATGTTGAGACTGGGCAATGTGTCAGGTGCACTCCGCATTCTAATAATTTCCTGAGATTTCTCAAAGCAAGCTGTTCAATGCCAGTATATTGCAACAAAACAGTTTCAATCAACGGAAAAGAGTATAGTGATGGTGGCATCAGCATGGCAATACCAATACGAGAGGCAATCAAGGATGGATGTACTGATATTTTGGTGCTTTTGACCCAGTCAATTAAATCCAGAGACTCCTTGGGAAATTTTGAAAGGCTTGTGCATAAATTATTGATGCCTGAATTTAGGGATTTTACAGATACTTATTTGGAGGACTACAAGTATTCATTTGACTTGGCAATTGGAAGAAAAAGAAGAAAAGATAAGGTTAATATAGCATCCATCGTTCCTGATAGTAAGCTAAGGCTGAACCGATTGAGCAAAAATGAGGCATTGCTTAAAAATGCAGCGATGCAGGGAGCTAGTGAATTATTCAGATTATTCAAAGAAAAACATGACACAAAGGATATACTAAAGTACAGTTGAATGATATGCCGCCAATAAAAATTGCTTTAGTAACAGGAGCATCAAGAGGGATTGGAAGAGCCATAGCGCTGGAACTTGCGGGAAATGGCATGAATGTTGTTGTGCATTACCACAGCGATGAAAAAGAAGCCAACTCTGTTGTGGATGAAATCAAGAAACTTGGTGGAGAGGGAAATGCTGTTAAGGCAGATATTTCGAAGTTTGAAGAGTGCACTGCCATGATTGAAGCTTTGAAGAAGAAGTTTGGAAGTATGGATGTTTTAGTGAATAATGCAGGGGCTATTTCTGACAGGTCATTGAAGAACATGACGAAAGAGCAATGGGATCTTGTTGTCAGGACAAACTTGGACGGGGTGTTTAATGTCACTAAAAACGCGCTTCCAATAATAAGGGAGAATGGAAGGATCATAAACATAAGTTCTATAGTTGGGATAAGCGGGAACCACGGGCAGACTAATTATGCTGCTTCCAAGGCAGGGGTGATTGGATTCACTAAATCTTTGGCTAAAGAGCTTGGAAAACAAGGCATAACCGTGAATGCTGTTGCCCCTGGATTTGTAGAGACATATATGACAAAGGATATCCCATTTATAAGAAAGAAGATAATTATGGCCATGATACCCCTTGGAAGGGCAGGCAAGCCGGAAGATGTTGCAAACTTAGTGGCTTTCCTTGCTTCAGACAAATCCAGCTACATTACTGGAGAGGTTATATGCATCGATGGCGGCTTGAGTTTTTAATGCGGCTTTGTGTAAAAAGTCGTCTTTAGTTTGTTTTGGCATCAGTTCGCATGTAATTTTGCAGTTGATAGCAAAAATTCCCATTGCAATTTCCTTTTTGCTGAAATTGTTGGTATGTAATGCTCACAAATAAAGATGCCAAAACCACATTTTACACAAAGCCTTTTAATGCATAAAATTTAAATACTACTTACGCAAACGTAGCTTTATTGCGCAAAGCAAGATTGTTTTTTGGAATGCTGAATTCTAAAGAACGTTAAATATGATAGAGGTAAATTGAGATGAGACATGAGAGAGGAAGAAGCAGCTTTAGGCCTAGGAATTTTGCCCCTGTAAAAGTTGGGGATGAGCTGGATGTAAAAATAGAGGCTGTTGGAGAAAAAGGAGACGGGATAGCCAAGAAAGATGGCTTTGTGCTGTTTGTGCCGGGCGCGAAACAAGGTGACGAGGTAAGGATAAGAGTCACTCGAGTACTTCAGAAAGTCGGGTTTGCTGAGGTTGTTGGAGAAAAATCCGGCAAGGAAGAAACTGAAGCCGGGGAAGAGCCACAAGAAGACAGCTATGAGGAATCTCCTAAAGAAAAGTCAGATGGAGAAGAAGAGTACTCTGGAGAAGACACAGAAAACTTCGGCGAAGAAGGCCCTGAACAATAAATCCTTTTCTTTTTTGTTTTATTTTGTATGTTGGAAAATACATTTGAATAATAATACCGAAATTTTTATAAAAAGGGGACAAATTTGATGAATGAGGATTACATTGAATTAAAGAAGCAAGTGGAGGTTAATGGGCTTTTGAAGCACACCCCCTACTATTACCTGTTAAACCTGTCAGCCAATTTTTTGTTATTAATTCTGTGTTTTGTTCTTGTTTTTAATCTTGATAATTGGTATGCAACAATACTCATGTCTGTGCCTGTGGCTTTCATAAGCATTCAATTCGGTTACTTAGGCCACGATGCCGGCCACAATTCAATCTCCAAGAACAGGAGATTAAACTATTTTATAGGCCAGTTTTGCCACTCTTTCATTTTGGGAATCAGCTTCTCCTATTGGGAATACAGGCATAACAGCCATCATGCGAATCCAAATCATGAATACCTGGATCCTGATATTGGCGACCCCACTCCTCTATCTTTTACAGAAACGCAGGCAAAAAAAAGGGAAGGCATATCAAGATTAATAACAAGGTATCAGCCATTTATCCTTGTGCCTGCCTTTACAATCTTGTTTTCAGTAATTAAATTAGAATCCATAAAGTACTTGTTCAAGAATAGGAAGGGGGCGGTTGACATAATGCTGATGCTTGCCAAAGTAACGTTCTTTTTGCTAATTGCTTCCTACTTTGTTGGTGTACTCAAAGCGCTTGTGTTTTACCTACTTGTGAATATTTTAACTAATTTTTATTTTAGTTTTGCTTTTTTCCCAAATCACATGGGGCTGCCTATTTTGAAAGGCGACGAAAACCTGTCATTTTTGGAAGAGCAGGTGATTACCTCAAGGGATATAAGAGGCGGTAAATTTTTTGATGTTGTTTTTGGAGGGCTTAACTACCAGATAGAACACCACTTGTTCCCGAATATTTCCAGGAAAAATCTTAGCAAGATAAAAGCGATAGTGAAGCCTTTTTGCATTAAAAAAAGCATACTTTACAAGGATGAAACTCTGGCTCATGCGTGGAAAGAAATCCTAATTTATCTTAATAAGGTGGGGAAACACACAAATATCAGATTTTCAATTTTAAGAATTATCAGAGAGGCTGTTTAACGCTAATACCATTAAAATATATTTATATATCTCTCCTTTCTTATCGGCTTGATGAGGCTTTTCATCGCAATTGACTTCAATGAATTGGAAGATTTTTTTGTTAAACTTCAAGCTCTTTTGCCCAAAAATGCCAGTCTAAGCCTGGCAAAGAGATTTCATCTGACTTTGAAATTCCTGGGAGAAGTTCAGCCTGACAAAGCTGAGGCTATTGTCAGGATTTTGAAAGATGTCAAGTTCCAGAAGTTTAGAGTTTTTCTTAGTACAATAGGGGTTTTTCCAGCGGATGGCAATGCAAGGGTTGTCTGGGTTGGTTTAGAGCCAGAAGGCAAAATTTTGGAATTGCAAAGCCAGATTGATAATTCTTTAAAATCCTTATTCAATGGATATAAGAGTTTCAAGGCGCATATAACACTGGCAAGAGTTAGGTATCTGGAAGACAAAGGAAGTTTTGTGAAGGAATCAAAAGGCATCAAAATTGAGAAAAAAAGTATTGAAATTAGTCACTTTAAGCTTATAAAAAGTATTCTAACGCCTAAAGGGCCAATTTATGAGGAACTGGAAGATTTTATTTCCAATTAAATTCAGTAACCTTTTTAAATAAGTGTGATAAACTATAGTGTATTGCCCTGATACTGCGGGCTAAAATAGCGGTTCAGATTTCTGGACTGTTTGACTGTTATTGAGCAATTGATTCATTATTGGGTAAAAAGGCGAAGCAAAATTTAATGCAGAATAATTTTGCTGAGCACTAGAATTTGCGGCGAAGTCGCGTATTAAAAACCAAGAGAAAGATCAAGATAATTTTTTGAAAATGACTGAAGAAAAATTTTTAGTGCCAAGGGATGTTTACTTGAAGTCTGGAATACATATAGGCACGAAGTTCAGGACAAAATACATGGAGCAGTTCATATACAAAACAAGGCCTGACGGCTTGAGTGTTTTGAACTTGCAGAAAATTGATGAGAGGATCAAGATTGCGGCCACATTTCTTGCGCAATACAATCCACAGGATGCGTTGATCATCTGCAGGCGAGAAAATGGCTGGAAAGCTGTTCAGTTATTTGGAAAACTGACCGGTGTAAGGGTTTATGCCGGAAGGTATCCTCCAGGGGTTTTAACAAACCCGAATTTAGAAGAGTACACAGAAGCGAAGGTTGTGTTTGTTGTTGATGCGTGGCCTGACAGGAATGCAGTGCTGGATGCTGTGAAGGTCGGGATTCCTGTCATTGCATTATGCGACACAAATAACCAGTCAAACTTCATAGATTTGGTGGTGCCGTGCAATAACAAAGGCAAGAAAAGCCTTGGCCTGCTGTTTTACATCCTGGCAAAAGAGGTTCTGAAAGCAGAAGGAAAACTCAAAGAGGATGAGGAATTGCAGGCAACTCTTGGGGATTTCACCGAGGAATGATCAGACTAAGCTCAGTAAGTCCTTTATTGCTTCTTTAATGTTCTTTCCCTTGAAAAGCACTTCGTACGCCTGATGCGTCAAGGGCATTTCTATACTGTATTTCTTGCTGCACTCATAGATTGCGTTTGTGGTAGGTACGCCTTCTGCAATCATGCCGTGCATTTCCTTTTTTATTTCATCAAGAGTTTTTCCTTTTGCAAGCTCCTGGCCCACAAAATGGTTTCTGCTGTATTTGCTGGTGCAGGTTGCGATTAAGTCACCAACTCCAGCCAACCCATATACTGTCCCTCTTTTGGCTCCAAAGTGCCTGCCAAAATTATTCATCTCCATAAGCCCGAGAGTTATAATCGCTGCTCTTGCATTGTCGCCAAGCTCCAAGCCGTCACAAACGCCAGTTGCTATTGCTGAGATGTTTTTGAAGGCACCGCATATCTCAACTCCAACAACATCGCTCAACTGGTACAGCTTAAAATAAGGTGTCGACAGGCAATCAGCGACGATTTTGCCTGTTACCTTTCCTTTGCTTGCAACAACGCTTGCCGTAGGCTTCATAATGCTCACTTCCTCTGCATGATTTGGCCCTGATAAAACAGCTATCCTTGCTTTGCCAAGCTCGTCTTCAATCACCTCGGACATTCTTTTTCCGGTTTGGTGCTCTATCCCCTTGGTAACGCTAACAACAATTTGGTTGTGGAAATGCGGCTTTATCAGCTTCAGCACGTGCCTTAAGAATTCGCTCGGAACGGCTGTTATAATCATTTCAGAGTTATCCAATACATTTTTTAGAGAATGATCTGCAATTACTTTATTAGGTATCTTTATTCCAGGCAGGTATTGTGCATTTTCCCTTCTGCTTTCAATTTCATTTGCAAGCTCTTCCCTCCTTGCCCACAGCTTAACATCAAAATCTTTCTGGCCGAGAATAACTGCTAGAGTCGTGCCCCAGCTTCCTGCTCCGATAACAGATATTTTTTTCATTGTTATTTTTATTATAATGCATTTAGCATCTTTTGGTTTGTTTTTATCTTTTTTTTTGGGCTTAAAAAAAAATTTATTCTAATAATCATATCTTTGGTGGCTTAACTTGGCTATCTCTTTCATTATTCCATTTGTTATTTCTCTTAACATCTTCTTATTAACCTTTTTGCCATAATAATCGTTAAAATACATTGGCTTGCCGATATTCATAACAGCTTTGCTGCATTTCGGAATATATTTGCCTTTTGGCAGAATCCTGAAAGTGCCTACCAACCCAATCGGCAGCACAGGAGCTCTTGAAAGCAATGCCAGCCTTGCAACTCCTGTTTTTGCTTCCTGCAGCTTTCCTGTAAGGCTTCTCGTCCCTTCTGGGTGTATTGCAATAATTTTTTGTTGTTTCAATGCATTGACTGCCCACTGCAGCGCTTCCTTGCCGCCTTTTTGCCTGTCCAGAGGAATCGCTCCAACATAAGTATGCCATGCGCGCTTGAATATGTTGTCAAAATGCTCTTTCTTGGCTAAGTGGTGGATTTTTTTATTTAGGTGAGGCACCAAGGTGCACATTATTATGAAATGGTCCATATAGCTTGCGTGGTTTGCAGCAACGATAAAAGGCACGTCTTTTGGCACGTTTTCCATGCCATTTATCTTCTTAATCCAAAAGCTAACCACAGGACAAACTATCCTCTTGCCTATTGGGTATACCATTTTAGTAATTATATTTTTGGCCAATTAACTTGGCAATCTCCTTCATTATGCTTCTTGTAACTTGCTCAAATGTTTTTTCGTCATTTTTCTTGTAAAAGCTGTCGAAATGCAACAGCTTGCCGATTTTTACGTCGCACCTCGCAAATCTCGGGAATGTCACTCCTTTTGGTATCACTTTATTTGCACCGATTATACCAATCGGAAGGACTGGAACTTTTGCTGTTAATGCCAATCTTGCAATTCCCGGATACGCCTTAAGCAGCTTTCCGTCACTTCTTCTGCCTTCTGGAAATATCATTACAACATCGCCTTTCCTGAGAAATTTAATTGACTGCTTGAATGCTGCTTTGTTTTTTTTCTTTGATCCTTTCTCTTTTTCCACATACATTGGTATGCCTCCCCAGAGGTTGAGGAAAAATCTAGTCATTGGGTATCTCCAATAGAAGCTGTTGACCCATGCATGAAACTGCTTGTTGATTTTTGGGCCCAATATACATGGAAGAAGTAATGCATCGTAGTAGCTCGTATGGTTTACTGCAATGATAAATGGCTTATCTTTGGGAACATTTTCCAATCCATCAACTTCCCTTAACCACATAAGGTAAATAGGTGGAATAATATACTTAGAGATTTGGTATGCCATATCATTTACTATTAAATAAGGCATTAAAAAGGTTTTGCTTGGAAGCGGAGATAATTATAAAAATGAGTAAGTTTTTATGGGTAGAATGAAGGGAAAGATGCTCCACAGAGTTTTTGATTTGGTAGGTGTCTATCCAAAAGCGAAAAATTTACTTTGGAAATTTTGGTACCAATACCTGACAAATTTGGACAAGAAGGCTGAGATGATTTTCATGAATTATGGTTACGCTGGCAAAAGCAGAGCTCGACTGGAAAGATTTGATGAAAGTAATAGATACTGCATCCAGCTTTATGATCATGCCGCAAGCAAAGTCAACTTAAAAAAGATGGATGTCCTTGAGGTGGGATGTGGGAGAGGTGGTGGCTCGTCATACATTATGAGGTACAAGCATCCAAAATCAATGACCGGGGTGGATTTTTCCAACAATGCCATAGGATTCTGCAAAAGGTACTACTCAGTCAAGGGACTTTCTTTCGCCACAGGAAATGCCGAATCGCTTCCATTTGACAGCAACAAGTTCGATGCTGTTTTGAACGTAGAATCATCGCACTGCTATGCAAATATGCCAAAGTTTCTGGGTGAAGTGTCAAGAGTGCTCAAAAAGAATGGCTATTTCCTGTTTGCTGATTTCCGGAACAGGGAAAAAGTTGGGATCTTATTTAAGCAATTGAATTCACGTTTTAGATTGTTAGAGAAAGAGAATATAACAAAAAACATACTCAAATCATTGGATTTGGACAATGAGCGCAAGATAAAGCTCATCAACCAAAAAGTCCCTGTTGTTTTCCGCAAAATCTTTCATGAGTTTGCTGGCATAGAAGGCTCTAGTGTGCATGACTCATTCAAAACAGGTGATAGAGAGTATTTCTGCTTTGTCCTTCAAAATAAAAAATAAAGGATTACTCAACATCTTTTATTCCAGTTTCATCAACATAGAAATTTGCCTCGCCTTCCGGCATTGAAGGAGAGTCTATCAATTTAGCAACTCTTGTGCCTTTCTTGCCCTTTCGCAAGTAAACCAGTTTGGATTTGCGTATACACCGTGAAAAATGAAGAAGTTCATTCGGTTGTTGGCGCTACCTATCTTTGACTGAAAAAAGCTTTAATGTTACCTTCTGCGTATACTGTGCCATTATGTGCAGCTATAGTTGAAATCTTGATTATTTTTCTGGTAGGCTCCCCTGTAACTTCATCTATACAAAAACTCATCTCGACTGGGTAGCCTACATAAAGTGGGTGCTTAAATCTGAAAGATTCTTCAACTAGCATAGCACCAAATGGAAACTCGCTACTAGCTAATCCAACTACTTTTCCAACAATCAAATTCCCCGGCACAATAGTTTTCTCAAGACCTTTCCCTCTTGCAAATTCTGAATCTGTATGTATAGGGTTTCTGTCTCCAATTATGTCAACATATTTGGATACAGCTTCCTGATCAAAAATAAAATGAAAAGATGCCTTATAGCCTTCTACTAGATCTTCACTTTTTAATACCATTCAATATGGTAATAGGTAATTCTTTATAAATCTTAAGGAATCTTATCTTCTAATCCAATTACTCAAAGTAATCTGCTCGTCCCTTTAAGAACTTAGATAAATAACTTGCTCCTACCTGCTCCAAATCTGTAAATTGAAATACTTTGCAGTCAAGCTCGTGGGCCATCAAGAATTTTTTCTCAATATCTTCGACGGTTGTGTCCTTTGGCAATGCTACTGTCTTTGAAATCCCGTTGTCAACAATGTCAATGCCAACAGATGCTGTCATTTTGAATGTATCATAAGAACGGACAACAATTCTTAAAAGTTTTGTTTAGATATAAAATTAATAAATAAAAAAATAAAGGATTACTCAACATCTTTTATTCCAGTTTCATCAACATAGAAATTTGCCTCGCCTTCCGGCATTGAAGGAGAGTCTATCAATTTAGCAACTCTTGTGCCTTTCTTTCCTTTCCTAAGGTAAACACGGAAAGTAGATGCATGCGCCACAATATGGCCTCCAATTGCCTGTGTAGGGTCGCCGAAGAACATGTCTGGCTTTGCCATGACCTGATTGGTTACGTAAACGCACAAGTTGTGTGTGTCTGCAAGCTTTGCAAGGATGTGCATGTGCTTGTTCAGCTTCTGCTGCCTGTCTGCCAAAGTTCCTCTTCCTATGAACTCTGCCCTGAAGTGAGCTGTCAATGAGTCAATCACAACAAGCTTTACATTAAGGCCTTTCTTTTTAATCAGGTCTTCTATTTTCTCTGCCAAAAGCATCTGGTGGTCTGAGTTGTAGGCTCTTGCAACTTTTATATTTTTCAGCACCTGCTCTTCATCCAAGCCTGCTCCTTTAGCTAATTGGATTATTCTTTCAGGCCTGAAAGTGTTTTCGGTGTCAATGTATACGGCAACTGCGTCCTTTTCAACTGATTGGGAGTTTACTGCTAGAGCATGGCCAATCTGGGTCTTTCCAGAGCCGAACTCTCCAAAACACTCAACAATTGCGCCTGTCTCAAAGCCGCCTCCCAAGAGCCCGTTCAAAGCTTTGCTTCCAGTCTGGATTCTTATCACTCTTTCCCTTCTTTTCAAAAGCTCCTCTCCTGACTCAAATCCCATCTCCAAGGAAGACCTTGCAACCGCTATCATCTTCTTTGCAACAGCATCACTCATTCCTGTTGCATCGACAAGCTCTGCCGGAGTTGCTACAGCAATGCTCATGAGATCAGAGTAACCAACTGAGATTAGTTTTTCAGCTGTTGCTGCTCCGACTCCCGGCAAGTCATAGATTGTCTTTTCCTCTTTTTCCATCTTTATTTCCTTTCTTTTTCTTTTTGATTCCTTTGTTTCAGAATCCTGCATTATCAATTCCTGTTCCATTCATAATCACCTTTGTTTTTTATATTTTTGTATTGTTTTAGTTATTAAAAAAATAAAAGAAAAATTTAGATTACCTCTTCAATCATCTCTTCCTCGATGTCATAGGATTCGGAGGCAGGCTCCTGCTCCCTCAAAACTATGTACTCGTAGGCTTTTTGCAGCACTAATGAAGCTTTTGGCAAGTCATTCACCCTGAAAGAATTTGCAGTCTGCCAAACTCCATTTTTGTCTTTGTACCTTCTCTGCAAAGAAACAGTCCGGTAAGACACTGTTTCATTGTTTCTGCCCTTTCCTTGGTTTTGCCAGACGGTGGCAGTAACTGCGCCTGTGCTAAATTTCTTTTCTGGTATGTTTTTTTCCATTTCTATTCACCCTTGCTTTCGCGTTTTATTTCAGGCCTCTTTATTTAGGAATGCTTTGGATTTAGGCGGATTTACGCCATTTCCTCAACATTCCAGAGGCTGGGTAAAACCATCTTGCGATGATTTCAAAATAGATAGAGTTAGAATATATTTAAATACATTATCCGGAGATGTCCAGTGTCCAGTGGTAGCGGAATATATATGTTAGAGAAGATAGATTTATTGTTTTTATAAAATCTTTTTCCTCTTGCTGCTTTCAGGTTCCTTGAGATAATTTTCTGGGCTTATAACTTTTTGGCTGCTTCTCTTTTCAAGCTCTTTTCTTGCAATTCCTGCAACTGATCCCCCTTCCCTTGCGGCCAATCTATTTGGTCCAAAGCCTTTGGCATCTTTGTTTCTTGCTATCCTTGTTGTTGATGCTTCTCCAAGCATTGTGAATATCAATTCCAAATCATTCATGTGGTCCCTTAGGTTTTCCTGCCTTAGTCCTTTCACTCTCTTGTATTTTTTTGGCGTAAGCCCAAAAGTGGCTTTTGATATTTCTGATGTGAGGATTGCAAATTCCTTGTTCTCTTTTACTCCTCTTTGCTTCCATTCGGTGGTTAGCTCATCCCTTACTGAAATTCCCCTCGCTCTTTTTTCAATCCAGTCATCTGAATAGCCTTTTTGCCTGTAGATTTCCCTCATTCTCTTTTGTGACAGCTCGGGATTTTCTATTTCCTGCACCCTTTCATAGCCTACTTTTGCAAGCCACAGCTTGAAAGGCTCTGCCTTTTTGGATGGAATAGACTGGATTAGCCTGAACATTGTTTCTGTGTCTGCACAGTCTGTTTCGTAGTATTTTCCGTCTTGTGACTGCAGCTTTAGTTGTACGATTTTCTCGTACAACTCATATCCCTCTTCCTTTAACTTCAGCTTGAGGTCAGACCAGTATCTCCTGGGTATGGAACTTTCTGTCAATACACCTATAATATCAATAACTGAGAAATGCCATCCACTGTTGTGCCAAGCTCTCCTTATCTCCTTTCCCTGGAATACAACTAAAGCGTTTTCCTCGTTCATTTTAAGATTTAGATAATTAATGCCCTTATAAAGTTTGCGTGGAGATGTCCAGTGCTGTTATAAGAATTCTTTTATTATAACTTGAC